>JAYZBY010000049.1:0-5365 GCA_036338555.1 Acidobacteriota bacterium
GGCACCCGACCTCAGGGAGTTGTCCCGCCTTTCGGCGGAAGACTTCAGTCAACGCTACCGGAAAAGTCCCATCAAGCGGGCCAAGTGGCGTGGTTTGATGCGTAATGTTGCCGTGGCTATGGGAAACAGTGGGAATCCCGACATGATCCCGGAACTGGAAAACCTGAGGGAGAGTGAGGACCCCATGATCCGTCGCCATGCGGAATGGGCGGTGAGCGCGCTTGGCGCGCAGAAAGAAGAGAAAGACGCTTCGCGCCTGGAAAAACGTGCTGACGTGCTTGGAGAAGAAGAAGTATAGGGGGGCTCGGACGGCACTTTGTGTTGTCGGTTGGAATCGGCGCGCTGAGGCGCCTCCCACAATCCGGACACCTGAAACCTGAAACGTGCCACCTGAAACGGGCTGGTCGAAGATCAGCGCCCGGTCAATTTATTTTCTCTCTTGCCGCCAGTTTGGCTTCGATTTCCTTCAGGGTCTCCTGGTTCTGGTCGAGGGCTTGCTGGCTCAGGACCTGGCCGATGAACTCCACATGGAGCGTCCAGGCTCGTTCGATCTGTCCGGTTTCAGGATTCTTGTACCAGGATTCCTCCCACAAGTTCTTGTTGTCGAGGGTCCACCGAACCAGTTGTCCGGGCTCATATCGGTTCAGGGAGGGCACGACATCCAATTCCTTGAGCTCGTCATCAGGATCAAGCGCGTCAAGAATGGCGATCCTTGCCGCTACAACCTCCTGGGTGCATTCCGAATCAGAATAAAAGGGGATATCTGCATAAAGAACCCGGTAGGGAACCACAGGCATTTCATCGCTGTATTGAGGATCGCGTTGGGTGGGTATTTTACTGACTGGATGGTCCGACATTGCTTGTTCTCTCTTTCCGCTCCGGACACTCTTGCCGGGGCTCCTGGTTGAAGCATTCGTTGCTTTAGATGGCCTATTTTACCATTGGGCGGCGGCGTTGCTCAAAAATGAAGTTGTGGTGCAATTCAGTACTGGTTCATCACCTTGACCGGGTGTTCACAAAGTGCTAGAAAAGATCTCTTTACCGAAGAGCGAAGGACCGGGAGAGGTGGGCAGATGAGTTCCGCAACATCCAGCAAGTATGCAAGAGCCCTGGCTGAAGTGGCCGTGGAATCGAATAAGGAAGTTCGGGTTCAGAAGGAACTCGCCGAGTTGGCTGAGTTGCTGACCTCACACAAAGAATTATCCGACACCTTGACCAATCCGGCAATTCCTTTTGCAGCCAAAAGGAAGATCGTGGAAGAGGTAGGCCAGAAGGCGTCTCTGGAACAGATGACCGTGAACTTCGTCCTGGTTTTGCTGGAGCATGCCCAGATCGACCAAATCGAGGAAGTGGTTGAGGCTTACGATGAGGTGCTCGACGAGTTCCACGGCGTCTTGCGAGCTCGTGTCGTTTCTTCCGCGGAGTTGAAAAAAAATGTGCACGAGAGAATGCGCAAAGTAGCCGCCAGCTTGACCGATAAAGAGGTCCAGATCGATTACGATGTCGATGAAAAACTAGTGGGCGGATTCAAGCTTCAAATTGGGTCGACGATTTATGACGGGTCCCTTCAAAATCAATTGGAAGAGATACGGCGTCGTCTGACTGAACAGTAGATCGAGGAGCAAACGGATGGCATTTAAGGCAGACGAGATCAGCAATATTATCAAGGAGCAGATCAAGGACTTCGACACCGGGGTGGTGGTCAGCGAGGTGGGCAGCGTGATCTCCGCAGGTGACGGGATCGCCCGAGTTCATGGCCTGGAAAAGGTGATGGCCCTCGAGCTTCTGGAGTTTCCCCATGAGGTTTACGGGCTTGCCTTCAATCTGGAGACAGACAACGTGGGCGCGGTCCTGTTTGGTGATTTTCATGAGATCAAGCAAGGCGATCTGGTCAAGCGCACCAAGCGAATCATGCAGGTACCGGTGGGAGATGCTCTGCTGGGTCGGGTTGTTGACGCTCTGGGGCAACCGGTTGACGGCAAGGGACCCCTGAATACCGAAGAGTTTCTCGAGGTGGAGAGGATTGCTCCCGGAGTCACGGACCGGCAGCCGGTCCGTGAGCCCGTCCAGACCGGTCTCAAGGCCATTGATACCATGATTCCGGTTGGGAGAGGGCAACGTGAGCTCATTATCGGCGATCGCCAGACCGGCAAGAGCGCCATTTTGATCGACACCATTATCAACCAAAAAGACACCGATCTGATTTGCATCTATGTCGCCATTGGCCAGAAACGTTCCACCGTGGCACGAGTCATCAAAACCCTGACCGATTATGGCGTCATGGACAAGTGTGTGGTGGTGATCGCGGCTTCTTCCGATCCGGCGACCATGCAGTACCTGGCGCCCTATGCCGGCTGCTCGATCGGGGAGTACTTCAGAGACTCCAAACGTCATGCGCTGGTGATGTACGATGATTTGTCCAAGCACGCAGCGGCTTACCGGGAAATCTCGCTGCTTTTGCGGCGCCCGCCCGGACGTGAGGCCTATCCGGGGGATGTCTTTTATCTTCACAGTCGCCTTCTGGAGCGAGCGGCCAAACTGAGCGATGAGTCGGGCGGGGGTAGTTTGACCGCCCTTCCGGTCATTGAAACTCAGGCGGGAGACATCTCGGCCTACATCCCCACCAACGTCATTTCCATCACCGACGGACAGATCTTTCTGGAATCCGATCTTTTTTACTCCGGTATCCGGCCTGCCATTCACGTGGGTAATTCGGTCAGCCGAGTTGGCGGAGATGCCCAGCTCAAGGCCATGAAGCAGGTAGCGGGAACCCTGCGACTGGACCTGGCTCAGTACCGGGCGCTGGCGGCCTTTGCCCAGTTTGGCTCGGATCTGGATGATGCCACTCAGCAACAGCTGGCTCGGGGCGAACGACTGACCGAAATCCTCAAGCAGGATCAATATGCGCCCATGGCTGTGGAAAAACAAATTGTCTGCATTCTGGCCGGCACCAAGGGATTCCTGGACGATATCGAGATCTCGCAGCTGGGAGAGTTCCAGGTGGGACTCCTGGAATTCATGGACTCCAGCCATTCCGACCTGTTGGAAGAGATTCTGGAGAAAAAGGCTCTGGATGAGGATCTGCAAAACCGCCTGCAGGAAGCCATC
Source organism: Acidobacteriota bacterium (assembly GCA_036338555.1). Lineage (GTDB taxonomy): Bacteria > Acidobacteriota > UBA6911 > RPQK01 > JADFOI01 > JAPYTY01. The sequence goes on from JAYZBY010000049.1 coordinate 3,109, forward strand.
GGAGAATACGCAACTCGTTTCAAGGAGGAACGTGCGGCCTAGAGCTTGTTTCTCTGTCGCAGTGCCGCCGTCTTTATCCGAAAAAGCGAAGCAAGCACTTGTCCCGGAAGGATAGTTAGCTCATGTCGGGAGGCAATCTTCAAGATATTCGGCGCCGCGTTCGATCGGTGAAGAATATCCAGCAAATCACACGAGCTATGAAGTTCGTGGCGGCATCGAAGCTGCGGCGGGCTCAGGACCGCATCTTCGCCGCCCGGCCTTATGCCAATCGGATGTTGGCGGTTCTGAACTCTCTGGCCACACGGGCTGATCCCGAGCATCATCCCCTCCTGGTCGAGCGGGAACAGGAAAAAGTGATGCTGGTCGTCATCACTTCCGACCGTGGCCTGTGTGGTGCCTTCAGCGCGAATATCATCAAGGCGGCCACCCGCTACATTGAGGAGAAAAGTGCCAAGGATGCCCTCAGCCTGGCCCTGGTGGGACGAAAGGGAGTGGACTGGTTCGGACAGCGATCCTGGCCCATCCGGCATAAGTACGTCGATATCATGACTCGGGTGGACTTCAAGTACGCTCAGGAAATGGCTCAGAGTCTGATCGAATACTACGCTTCAGCGGATTTGGATGCCGTCTATCTGGTGTACAACGAATTCAAATCGGTGGTACAGCAGGACGTCACCATAGAGCCGCTGCTTCCCATTAAACATCTGGAAATCGAGGATCAGGATCAGGCTCGCCTGGACTATATTTATGAGCAGCCACCCCCCGTTTTGTTCGATCATCTGTTGTCCCGGCATGTGGAAACCCAGGTGTTTCGGGCAATGCTGGAATCCGAGGCCGCCGAGCATGGAGCTCGGATGACCGCCATGGATTCGGCCACGCGAAATGCCGGGGAAATGATCGACCAGCTGACCCTTTACATGAATCGAATGCGGCAGGCCTCGATCACCACTGAAATCATCGAGGTGGTCAGCGGGGCCGATGCGCTGGGACAATGAAAACCGAAATAACGAGACAAGCGTTTACAGTGAGGAGTTAAGGAAATGGCGGAAATGGTCGGAAAAGTACTTCAAGTTCTGGGCCCGGTCATCGATCTTCAGTTCGAGGAAGGACATGTGCCGGCCATCTACAATGCGGTCAAGGTGACCTCCGAAGGATTTGATACCCCGGTTCCAGTGGATATCACCCTGGAGGTGGCCCTGCACCTGGGATCCAACGCCGTCAAATGTATCTCCATGCAGCCCACGGATGGCGTGGTGCGGGGCATGAAGGCAATCGATACCGGCGCTCCGATTTCTGTTCCGGTGGGACCTGAAACCCTGGGGCGGGTCCTCAACGTTCTGGGAGAGCCGGTGGATCAGCAGGGACCTGTTAAGACCAAGAAGACCTATCCCATTCACCGTTCCGCTCCCAGCCTGGAGGATCAAAGTACGGAAACGGAGATGCTGGAAACCGGAATCAAGGTGATCGATCTGGTTCAACCTCTGTCTCGAGGGGGCAAGATCGGCCTCTTTGGTGGAGCCGGAGTGGGCAAGACCGTCATCATCATGGAGCTCATTAACCGGATCGCCACCCAGCACGGTGGTTATTCGGTTTTCGCCGGAGTCGGAGAGCGCACCCGTGAGGGAAATGATCTATGGCTGGAGATGAAGGAATCGGGTGTCATCGACAAGACGGCTCTGGTTTACGGGCAAATGACGGAACCACCCGGGGCACGGCTGCGTGTGGCGCTGGCGGGCCTGACCTCCGCTGAATACTTCCGCGACGAGGAGGGACAGGATGTTCTCCTGTTTATTGATAACATTTTCCGGTTCACGCAGGCTGGTTCCGAGGTGTCCGCCCTGCTGGGACGAATGCCCTCAGCCGTCGGTTATCAACCGAATCTGGCGACCGAAATGGGAGAACTTCAGGAGCGCATCACCACCACAAAAAAGGGATCCATCACCTCGATTCAGGCCATCTACGTGCCGGCGGATGACTACACCGATCCTGCACCGGCCACCGCCTTTGCCCATCTGGATGCCACCACCAACCTGGAGAGGTCCATCGCCGAGCAGGGAATCTATCCGGCGGTTGATCCGCTGGCTTCCACCAGTCGCATCCTGGATCCCCGCACCATCGGCGAGGAACACTACTCGGTGACCCGGCTGGTTCAGGGAGTTCTTCAGCGTTACAAAGACCTGCAGGATATTATCGCAATCCTGGGAATCGATGAGCTCTCAGAAGAAGACAAGGTGACCGTTTCGCGAGCCCGAAAAAT
>JAYZBY010000050.1:0-14975 GCA_036338555.1 Acidobacteriota bacterium
GTGGTTGAGTTGGTGAGTGTGGCATTGCTGGCTCGGGGGCACTTGCTTATTGAGGATGTTCCTGGGGTGGGTAAGACCACTCTGGCTCACGCACTTGCCCGATCTTTCGACTGCACCTTTCAGAGGATTCAATTCACCAGCGACCTGCTGCCCTCGGATCTGACTGGAGCTTCCATCTACAATCAGTTAGAGCATCAATTCGAATTTCGCAAGGGCCCTTTGTTCGCCAACGTGGTTTTGGCCGACGAGATCAATCGAACCACACCGAAGACTCAAAGCGCTCTGCTGGAGGCCATGAGTGAGGGAAAGGTCACAGCGGAGAACCAGACCTACGATCTTCCGCAGCCTTTTGTTGTCATCGCGACCCAGAATCCCATCGAGCATCATGGCACCTACCCTTTGCCGGAATCTCAGCTGGATCGTTTTCTTATGCGTATCGAGATGGGCTACCCCAGTCATGGTGACGAGAAGCAGATTCTTCGATCGAACATAAGCTACGATACGGCGGACCAACTCACCCCGGTGATGTCTGCCGCTGAACTGCTGGAAGCGCAAAGGTTGGTTGACAAGGTGGAGATAGACGATCTTCTCCTAGAATATCTTATGGCGCTGGTCACCGCCACTCGAAACAGCGAAGACCTAGCCCTGGGAGTCAGCCCTCGGGGGGCAATGTCCCTGTATCGAGCAGCCCAGTCTCGAGCCTTTCTACAGGGGCGCTATTACTGCATTCCTGATGACGTGAAACAATTGGCGATAGCTGTTTTTTCTCACCGTGTCATCGTCAGCACCAAGCATTCCTCGCCGTTGCAGAAGACCGAGGAATCTCAAGCCATCCTCCAGGAATTGATTGGGGAAGTGGAAGTTCCACTATAGTTCAATGCCCACCTGGGTGAACATCAAAGGAATCAAAGAATTTTTCTGGCCGCTCTTCTTCCTGGTGACGGCGTTTGCTCTGGCACTGTTCAGTTCGATGGCCCGGTACAATGGGCAATTCTATGCTGCAGCTTTTATGGCCATTATTTCACTGGTCTTCGCCTTTCTCGTATGCGTGACCCTGGTTCCCAAGCTGCTGGCCCGTATCAAACTGGATTTCCTGATGAATTTGCGGTTCTTTCGCTTTACGAAAAGAGGGGTAACTTTCATTTTTGTAGTCTTAATCATCTCCTTTGTAACTTTCAACACCGGGAGCAACCTGCTTATCTTGATCCTTTCCATTCTACTGGCCTCCTTGATCGTCTCGGGCATCGTGGCGAATCTGGTTCTTTTTGGACTGAAAATCAGTCTGAGGGTTCCCAAAGGAATCCATGCGCAGCAGAGAGCCGTTTTTCTCATAACTTTGCGTAATCTCAAAAAATTTTTTCCCTCGTTTGCTCTTCAACTCAAGGGAGAGAACGAAGGGAAAGAAGAGTCTCAAGACACCGACTTTTTCGTGCAGGCGAAGCGTTTTCCTTATGTCCGAGCCGGTGAAAGGTTACGATTGAGATTGCAGTGTCAATTTGGTCGAAGGGGGGTCTATCCGGTAGAAGGTTTTGAAGTCAAGACCACTTTTCCATTTGGCTTTTTTTGGCGTGGACGAAAACTGGATGCCGAGGGAAATATCATCGTTTATCCCGAACTCCAGGATTTGGGGCCACTTTTCACCCTGCACCCTGACATTCATGGCGTGGAAGAGAAGAATCGCAAGGGGAGCAGTAATGACCTCTACAACATCCGACCCTATGAAGCTGGCGACAGTGCTCGCTTCGTTCACTGGAAATCCACCGCGAAGCTGGCGAGTCTGATGATCAAGGATTTCTCCCTGGAACAGGAAGTTCCCTTGAACGTGCTTTTTTCCACCTATCTTCCGGATCCTTCTGGTTCAGATCTCGAGCAATTCGAAAAAGCGGTTTCCTGTGTCGCATCACTGGGCCACTACTATCGGCTCAAGGGTCACAAATTCAAGTTTAATTCGGGAGAATTCGAAATTGCGGTCGATGGGCGCGCCAAGAAATACGATAGTTTTATGGAGTATCTGGCCCAGGTGCAGCCTGCTGACCAGGCGCGGCTCGATGTCAATGAAGCCCCCCACCCCTGCATCTTGTTTGCGGCCGGCAATACGATGGAACAGGAAGGACTCCCACAAGTAGATTATCTTCGATTATGAGTTTTGAGAGGGCTTTTAGAGCTTCCAGCTACCTGTTACTGTTCGCGGGGTTCAGCTCCCTTTTCGCCAGTGACGCCATTGGTCCACTGATAACCATCCTGTATGTCTTGGCATTGGTGGCGAGTTGGAAGATTGGAAGGATCACCCTCGAAGGTTGGATACAACTGGTTCTAGTTGTGGTTTTCGTCGCCTTTTTTCTCACAGACGGATTGGTCCTTACGGATTTTGTGTCGGCGACCGTCCACCTGTTGCTTCTGGTCAGCCTGGTCAAGGTTTTCACCCTTGAAGCTGAAAGAGATTATTTGATTCTTTACTGTATTTCTTTCGGATACCTATTGTTCGCGTCTGCCTATACCATTTCCATTACCTTTCTGGTGACTCTCATTCTGTATATCTTCTTGGCTATTCTGACCTTTATTCTGTTTGAGAGTAAGCAAGCCTATCAAGAGAATCGTACCGCCTATTTTTCACTGACGGGATATGCCAATGTGGCTCTGGTCATCACGATGCTGATCGCCTTGATTGCAGTGCCCATCTTCCTGGTTATTCCCCGAGTCTCATTTGGTTTGTTCCGGGTGGATAGGGCCCTGGAACTAAACATGAGCGGATTTTCGGACAAGGTGAGCCTGGGTGACATCGGGCAGATCATAGTGAATTCAACCGTGGTCATGCGGGTCAGAGTGGGCGCTGCGTTGGAGAGTCTGCCCCCGGATTTGAAATGGCGAGGTATCTCACTGGACCACTATGACGGCAGAGATTGGTCCAACACGCGAGACCATTATCGGCGGCTTAGAAGAACCAGCCGTGCTGGGGGAATTCTTGTGACCGAGGATCACCGCAGCAACGAAAATCTGATTGAACAGGATATTTTTCTGGAACCCTTTAGTGATGTGATCTTCGCCGCACCGGAGATGATTTTGATTACCGGGGAGGCGCTGAACCGAACCCTTATGTTTGAGGATGGCAATGACTCGGTCGGCGTCTATCGCCGAATGCAGGGTCCCTTGAGATATGTCGTCTATTCGGACCTGATGAGCCGTGCCGAGAAAATGGGTGTAGCCATTGAGGGACCGATCCCGGAAGCGATCCAGGGGCGCTATCTGCAGCTTCCCGAACTCCATCCCGGTGTTTTCCAGCTGGCCGAGGAAATCACGGCAGGCTACTCCGGAAGCATCGAGAAAGCCCTGGCCATCGAACGTTTTTTGAGAGAAAACTACGGATATTCGCTGGACAACCTTTCGGCAGGCGCCGATGACCCGCTCTATGATTTCCTGATGGAAACAAAAATGGGGCACTGTGAGTATTTCGCAGCGGCTCAAGCTATCTTGATGCGTATCGTGGGTATCCCGGCCCGAGTCGTCAACGGATTCAAAAGAGGACAATTTAACGGATTCAGTGACTACTTCATCGTGCGGCAGTCGGATGCCCATAGTTGGGTGGAAGCGTATTTCCCGGGTCCCGGCTGGATGGAGTTCGATTCGACTCCAGTGGTCAATAATGGTCCACAGGGGTTCGCGTTGACCCGATGGGCGACTCAGCTCCTGGACAGTGTCGATGCCCTGTGGGTCGAAATTATCATGTTCGACCGGGGCACACAGGTCGGGGTATTCCGTTCCTTGAGATCCAATGTGAGTAACACCTGGTATGAAATTTCCCGAATCTCTACGCGGTTGGATGAGATCGCCAAATTGCAGTGGTTGGACGATTTCAAGGCCTGGGACTCCGGGGTTGTTTTTTATCTGGTTGTGAGCCTCCTTTTGGCGACGGCTTGCGGGGTCATTCACCGCTATCGCAGATACTTCCGGATCTTTTGGAAGCAATGGTTTTCGGGGAAGATGAGCTCCAGCATTGCCCCCGAATACTATCTGGAAATGCTGGACATTGTGGGGCGGAAGGGTCTGGTGAAGGGGCCGGCTGAGACGCCGCGTGAATTCGTCCAGAGGATTCAGGCGAGTTTCAGTACTCCTGCGCCTGCGCTCATTACCCAACTCTACTACCGCAATCGGTTTGGCCATTTTCCCCTGGGAACTTCAGACCTGTCTCAGGTGTACGGTTGGTTGAAAGAACTGCGCCGTTGACACCTTAAGGATGCACAGGACGTTCTCCTGATATAATTTCGCTTATGTCGAAGGTTGGGTTCGTCAGTCTGGGATGTCCGAAGAATCTCGTTGACAGTGAGGTGATGCTGGGACTTCTGCGCCAGGATGGACATGAAATCACCGGCAGTGCGCAGGATGCCGAAATTATCGTGGTGAATACCTGCGGTTTTATTGAGAGTGCCAAGCAGGAGTCGATCGATTCGATTCTGGAAATGGCACAGTTCAAGGTCGACGGAAGTTGCCGCAAGCTAATCGTGGCCGGATGTCTGGTTGAACGGTATCGAGCGGAGATTCTTGACCAGATTCCCGAGGTGGATGCAGTCGTCGGTACCAGCCAGATTCCGGAAATCATTCATGCCTGTAGCGAATCTTCACAGGTTTCTGATCCTCCCCACTACGACTCCCGAGAGGCCTACCTTTACAACGAATTGGATCCCAGAGTGTTCACTACCCCAAGCTACAGTGCTTATCTTAAAATCGCAGAGGGTTGTGACCATCCCTGCAGTTTTTGTGTTATTCCACAGATGCGAGGGCAGTTTCACAGTCGTTCCATTGAGTCGATCGTCACCGAAGCCCAGAATTTGGCATCTCGAGGGATTAAAGAACTCAATCTCATTGGTCAGGACACCACCATGTTCGGGTGGGATTGGGGGAACACCTCGGGGTTGGCTGAGCTCATCCGGAGTCTGGGGCAGGTGCAAGGGATCGAGTGGATCCGCGTCCTTTACATTTACCCCAATAATGTCTCCGATGGGTTCCTGGAAGCGGTTGCACAGACTCCCACCGCCTGCAAGTACATCGATATTCCTCTTCAGCATGCGTCGAGCCAGGTCTTGAAACGGATGAAAAGAGGAGGAAATCGACATTCTTTATCGAAGCTGATGAATCGGATTCGAAGCATCATTCCTGAGGTCACGATCCGAACCACCATGATCGTGGGATTCCCGGGTGAAACGGAAGAGAATATGCAGGAGTTGGTGGAGTTTGTCGAGGAAACCCAGTTTGACCGCCTGGGCGTCTTCGCCTACTCCGATGAAGAAGAGTCCGATGCCCATGAATTGGATGGGAAGCTCCCAGAGGAGGTCAAGGAGGAGCGTCGCCGGCAATTGATGGGGATTCAGGCCGGTATTTCCAAGCACAAAAATGGCCGGCTGGTTGGAAAAGTCGTGCCCGTGCTGGTCGAGGGAATAGCGCAGGAAAGCGATTTGTTATGGCAGGGGCGATTGCCTTCTCAGGCTCCGGATATTGACGGGGTGGTTTATTTAACGGATGGAGTCACCGAAGAGGTCATGCCTGGAGAAATCCGCTCGGTCCGAATCACGGAGGCCCATGACTATGACCTCGTTGGAACCGTCCTTCCATGAACCACAAGGGATCTCCTTGTCCCGCCTGCGGCCAGGAGGTCTCCAAGGCCGGCTCTGATTTTTTCCCTTTTTACAGCCAGCGCTGTCGTCTTCTCGATCTGGGAAAATGGCTGGATGGACGCTTTCGAATCGCGGGCCGTAAACTTCCAACAGAGGCGGAAACAGAGGACGAATGCCTCGACTGATTCAAGCTGTCGTAACCGGTCTCGGGATAGGCTTTTTACCCCTGGCTCCAGGGACCTGGGCCTCAGGGGCAACCGTACTGTTGGTTGCCCTCATTCACTGGGTAGTACCCACTCGCGAAGCGCTTGTTTTGGGTGGTGCTTTGGTGTTGCTCACGCCCCTAGCGGTTGTTTTTTCTACACGATATTCCCAGGCTGAGAACCACCCGGATCCCTCCCAGGTGGTGATCGATGAGATTATCGGACAAATGGTTTGTTTTCTCTGGATTCCGATTTCGATCTTCTCTCTGGCGGCGGGATTTTTGATGTTCCGCTTCTTTGATATTGTGAAGCCGTTTCCAGTGCGAACGTGTGAAAGATTGCCGGGCGGGATGGGTATTGTCTGTGATGATGTGGCGGCCGGGTTGTATACCGGTGTGTCGCTGAGCCTCCTGCTGTGGCTCCTGTCTGGCTAGATTCGTGCTTGGGTACCAGTGTTTCCTGGGAAAAGGGCGCTATGAAAGCGGAGATCATTGCTGTCGGAACGGAATTGTTAACGCCTTCACGCCTCGACACTAATTCACTCTTCATTACCAGACGGCTCAATGAGTCCGGACTCCGAGTGATGCGAAAGTTCGTGGTAGGAGATCGTGGGGAGGAGATTCGCCGCACTCTGGAGACGGCTCTTCATGATTCTGAGGTCGTCATCATCACAGGCGGTTTGGGTCCAACCCATGACGACATGACTCGGGAAGTGGTCTCTGAAGCGTTGGGGCGGGAGCTGGAGTTGGATTCTGCCCTTGTGAGCGGGTTAAAAGCGCGTTTTCAGCGGGCTGGACTCAAGATCACTAAAAACAACTTTCGCCAGGCCATGGTTCCCGAAGGAGCCGAGCCCATCGAGAATCCCAACGGCAGTGCTCCTGGACTGTTCCTCAAGGAGGGAAAGGCGCTTTTGTTTTTGCTTCCAGGACCACCCCGTGAGCTTGAGCCCATGATGGATCAGGTGATGAACTTGGTTGGCAAACACAAGCAGATCACCCAGGCGTTTCATCGGCGCCTGAAGGTGGCGTCACAGGCTGAATCAGTGGTGGATTCAGCAGTCGGACCCATTTACACCTCGTATCCACAGATTGAAACGACCATTCTCTCTTCTCCCGGCATTATTGAACTTTTTTTCTACTGGGTGGGAGAACCTGATCAGGAACTGGCCGAACGCCAGCTGGAAGAGCTCCAATCCCGTTTGGTTGAAGAGCTGGGCGAATCATTATTTACCAATCAGGAGGAAAGCTTGGAGGAAGTGGTGGGAGGGATCCTTCGGAAATCCGGTAGGAGCGTGGCCACGGCAGAGTCCTGTACTGGAGGGTTGATGGGGAAGATGCTCACCGATGTACCCGGAAGCTCGGACTATTATCGGGGTGGAGTCGTCTGTTACAGTAACAACCTGAAGGTCGATCTGGTAGGTGTAGAACGAGATGCACTGGAACGTTTCGGAGCCGTCAGTGAACCGGTGGCCCGGCAAATGGCCTTCGGCATTCGTGAGAGCACGAGGGCGGACTTTGGTCTTTCGGTAACAGGGATTGCGGGACCGGATGGGGGTACCCCGGAGAAGCCGGTAGGGCTGGTCTTTATCGGACTCTCTGATGACCAGGATACCCAGGTCCGGCAGGAGCGATTCCCGGGTACCCGAGAGGCTATTCGGATGCGGGCCTGCCGACACGCCCTGGACTGGCTGAGGAGGGAAGTGCTGACCGGATGACCGGGCGCTGGTCTTCGACCAGCGCGTTCCACGTTCCAGGTTCAACGTTCCACGTTCCCGGAATGTGGGAGGCGCCTCAGTGCGCCGATTCGTTCAATGACCGCACCACCGTACAAAAGAACGAAAAAACGAAAGAACGAATGCACGCCCTGGACAGGGCTGCGAACCGGTGCTAGGAATGGAATGTGATCCGCGCTTTTGTAGCTGTTTCCGTTCCTGATTCCGTCTTGCAGCGTTGTCGAGAGATTGGCGATCGTCTCCGGGAACTCAATCTGGAGGGCCAGTTTGCCAGAACCCGGTCGATTCACCTGACCCTTCAGTTCCTGGGAAATATCGCAGAGAAGAAGGTAGCGCCGATCGAGAAGGTTCTCCAGGAGACGGGAGGGGAAGTGTTGCCCTTTAGCCTGGAAATTCGAAGGTTAGGGGCCTTTCCGAATCTGAGCAAACCTCGAATTCTCTGGATCGGTGTGTACCCCGTCGAAATTCTCAGCGACCTGCAAGGGAGACTGCAAAAACGCCTCGGACCTATGGGTTTTCCCGGCCAGGATCGACCCTTTCACCCTCATCTGACCCTGGTGAGGTTCAAGTCCCGGAGAAATCTATCCGCTCTGATCGAGTATGTTGAAGGGAAGGGGGCTGATGAGCAGGCGGGTGTTCTCAAGGTGGAAGAGGTTCACCTCTACCAGAGTATCCTGAAGCCCGACGGGGCCGAGTACCGCAAACTGGTGACGGTGAAACTGGGGGGCTGACCCCTGACCGAACAACGGCACCTAAAAACGAACGAACGAAAAAACGAACGAACGCACGAGTCCGCGAAGCGGCTGACCCCAAACCCCTTCCGCTTTGTTCCCTTATCGATTGCCGCTGATTCAGGTATCCTTGTATATTGTCAGTTGTCATTCATTGGAAAGGAGTCAACCCATGGCCATCAATCAGGAACTGCTCGATATCTTAGCCTGCCCCGCCTGTAAGGCTGAGGTCAAACTCACTTCCGGTGGAGACGGCCTCAAGTGTGTCTCCTGTCATCGAGTCTATCCCATCCGGGACGATATCCCGGTCATGCTCATCGATGAGGCCACCATCGAGTCCCCCGAAGAGACCCCATCCGGCTAGGTGACCAAAGAGTTGGACGCTGAGAGTGACGTGCCATCTCGTATTTTGTTTACACGACTACGGTCGTTGGGCGATACCGTTTTGATGACCCCCATCTTCACGGTGATGAAACGGGTTCCGGGTTGGCAGGTGGGAGTGGTGATTGAGGCTCCCTATGAGCAGATTCTCGAAAATAACCCGGATGTGGATCATCTTTTTGTCATCGATAACCAGCCCAACAAATGGAGGGCACGTTTGCAGGTTATTCGAAAGATCCGGGCCTTCCAGCCGGCGGTGGCGGTCGATTTACACGGAGGCACGACCAGCGCCCTTCTGACTGCCCTTTCAGGAGCATCCAGGCGGGTCGGATATCTGAAGAGTCGCAATGCCTTCCTTTACAATGTTCGAGTCCCGGACTGCCAGCAGGTGTGGGGGCGAAAGCAGGTTCACACGGTGGAGCACCAGCTCTCGGTCCTGAAGCACCTGGACTTCCCCGTGGAACCCATCCCTTCTCCAAAGGTCCCGGTGGATGCGGAGGATCGTGCATTCATTGAAAAGATGCTGGTCGAAGAGGGCATCGAGCGAGATTTCATTCTGATTCATCCCGCTGCCGCTTTTGACACCAAGCAGTGGGAGGCCGAAAAGTTTGCCTCGTTGGCCAACCGGTTGGTCAAGGAAAACCACCAGGTGGTGATGACGGCGGGTCCCGATGAAGTATCTTTACTGGAGACCGTGAAACGAGACTGTGACTCACAAGTCCGGTTTTTGTCGCCCCTGCCCATAAGAAAATTCTCTGCCTTGTGTTCGTTTTGCAGGCTTTATGTAGGCAATGATACCGGGTCCACTCACATTGTGGCTGCCTTGGGAAAGAAGATTGTGGTGGTATGGGGATCTTCCGATTTCAAGGTCTGGTATCCGTGGGGGACGGACCATGAGTTGGTTCGATCGGATTTGCCTTGCATGCCCTGCCCGGGTTACTTTTGTCTTCATTACGATGAACCTCGATGCATACGCTCTATCTCCGTGGAGCCCGTCTTGAAAGCCGTCCAAACACTGTTATGATTTCAATCGACAAAGAGCAACTCCACAAGATTGTCAGTCGCTTTCCCGATCAGCCCATCCTGGTGGTGGGAGATCTGATTCTGGACCATTTTGTCTGGGGCACGGTCGACCGCATCTCCCCTGAGGCGCCTGTACCCGTGGTGAAAGTGGATAAGGAGAGTTTTCATCTCGGTGGTGCGGCCAACGTGGCCCGTAGTCTTTCCGTCCTTGAGGCACAGCCGTTGCTGGTCGGCATGGTGGGTTGCGACGAGGCGGGAGACCGATTGGTCGAGCAGTTGGAGAAGGAAGAGATCAGCAACGCAGGGCTCATTCGCGTTCCTGAACGGACTACGACCATCAAGACGCGGATCATTGCACAGAGCCAGCAGGTGTGCAGGACAGACCGTGAAAGTACTGACCGGCCTTCCGCCGAAATACTTTCTCAAGTCAGGGACAGTTACCAGAATTATCTCGGGCAAGCCAAGGGGATCATCGTGTCCGATTATGCCAAGGGAGTCGTGTCCCGGGTGTTGGTTCCGGATCTGATCCGGGAGGCACGCCAAAAAGAAAAATTTCTGGCCGTAGATCCCAAAAGAAACGATTTCTCCAGTTATCGAGGGGCTTCCCTGGTGACCCCCAATACGAAGGAAGCGGAGATGGCTTCGGGGGTTGAGATCGTCGATGAGTCCTCTTTTATCCAGGCGGGTCAGCGGTTGCTGGAGATGACCACCGCAGATTCACTGCTCATCACTCGTGGGGAAGAGGGAATGACGCTGTTTGAAGGCCAGGAGCATGCTCATATTTCTACCGTTGCGCGTGAGGTTTTTGATGTAACGGGCGCCGGTGACACGGTGATCGCTTCCCTGACCCTGGCCGTGACGGCGGGAGCATCGGTGAGCGAAGCGGCGGTCCTGGCCAACCACGCAGCCGGCGTGGCGGTGGGCAAGGTGGGTACGGCAGCCGCGACCATGGACGAAGTCCTGGCCAGCATCGGCTGAGATCACACCACAGAGACACACTGTGAAGGAAATTCGAAATCCTAAATCCGAAGCCCTAATTGGGATCTGTTTCGAATTTGGGAGTTCGGATTTCGGTTTTTCGGCCAAGGTGTAGCAGCCGCTCTATGATCGGCTTTCCGGAATCGGCGCACTGAGGCACCTCGGCCGCGGGTCCTCGACCAGCGCGTTTCACGTTCCAGGTTGGCACGATCCTGCAGCCTGTTGTAGGGGCGCACGGCGTGCGCCCTTTCTGTCAGACCCCGGCGATCACAATCCCCTTGTCTGTGGTCTGTGGTCTGTGGTCTGTGGTCTGTGGTCTGTGGTCTGTGGTCTGTGGTCTGTGGTCTGTGGTCTGTGGTCTGGGGTCTGGGGTCTGGGGTCTGGGGTCTGGGGTTCAGCCTCACGCCTTACGATTCAGAAGCCCTTCCCGGATCATGGGCCCCCATTGCCGGCGGTGGTGTATCAGCAAAATAGAGGCCAGGATGAAGTAGAGGTAGGACATGGGAAGACGGATCTCGGGAAAGACCAGCTGAGCGGCAAAGAGAAAAAAGAGACCTCCCGCTTCCCACAGGTGCATCTTTAGATTCATCAGGATCGCCACGGCGAAAATCGACTGAGCTCCGGTGAGCAGGATCTCCTGAATTTGTCGGGAATCCAGGGGCATCTGGCCAGGGGCTCCCAGGCTGATGCTGTAGACCAGGGGTATGGTTCCCACCAGAAGGGTCCACTGATTGACCTTGGAGGAGATCAGGGCTCCAATAGCCGATCGGGCGTCGCCCCGCAGCGTCCACAGGGCTGCGATGATGAACTCCGGAGCTTCGGAGGCAATCGGGGCCAGCCACTGCACCAGAAAATACTCGTCGATACCCAGCAGTTCACCCGAATGAATCAAGGCCTCGGCGAAGGGCTCCGCGCAGGCAAAAATGGTGACTCCCGAGAAGCCAAACAGAAGGACATTGACTAGCCGACGTTTGGTTTTTGTTAGCCGGGAGATGAGTTTTGCCGGCCCCACCAGTTCCGGTTCGTGAACTTCCATCACGGCGGTGCGCCAGGCGTAGGCGGCAAAGATCCCCACCAGAACCAGGCAATCGATCAGGGTCAGGGTTCCCTTGATTGGGATGATGAAACAATAGACAGTGGCGACGGTGAGATAGGTGATCTCGACCCGGTTGGCCTTGTCCAGTTGAATGTATTTCTTGCCAAAGGTCAAACAAAAAAGGAGCACGATAAACGGCCAGCCCCCTCCCACCAGTAGTCGGTTGGCACCTGTCATGTTGGCGGTGGCATAGTGAGCATACTCCGGCTCATAGGCAGCGACCCAGGCGAAGTAAAGATCTACCGCATACTCGGGAAGAATGGCGATCAGGGCCAGGAGGGCCAGTGCCAGGCCCCGGGAGACATCCATTTGAGCCACTTCGGCCGCCCAGGAAAGCAGGAAGGCCGCCCCCAGGATACCCATCCCGAAGATTACCGAGTCGATTCTGGGATCGATCTGGAGGTGATACCAGCGCATATAGAGGGCTGGAAGAGTAATACCCACCGTGGCCGCGATGTAATAGATCATGAAGGGATCAGCTTAGACGGGGGAGAAGTGGGAGTCAAACGGGACCCAACCGAAGTGTTATAGTGATCAAAATAAACGTGGTTGGCTCCCTGGTTACTCAAAGAGGAGGTTCCAAACGGAGGTCCGTTGGACCGTTTTTGGGCAGTGAACACATACCAGAATTCAAAAGCCTCTTTAGCTTTATGAAGCCGCGTTGGGCAGTTGTAATTTTGTTAGTGGCAGTCAGTTCGTGCGCCTCTCCCAGTGAAGTAGCGGATCCACAAGTTGTTCGGGACCCGATTATTGACATGCACCTCCACGCTTTTGAAGTGGTACCAGGAGCGATGCATCCACCGGGTTTACGTGCTCCTGTTACGCAGCAGGAGTACGAAGAGCGAACGCTGACTCTTTTGGAGGAATATGACGTTCTGACTGTGGCTAGTGGGCCGATTGAACTGGTGCGGAAATGGAAGGCGGCATCCCCTGATCGGATCATTCCGGGCCTTTTTTCCCGCCATCCGAGCGAATACGAAGTGGAAATGGTACGGGAACCTTGTGGTGGAAGGAGAAATATCGGTGATGGGCGAAATTGTAGCCCAGTCCGAGGGATTGGCACCCGGCGATCCGCTTCTTGAGCCGTACTTTGCGCTCGCTGAAGAGTTGGAAATTCCAGTCGCCCTTCATATGGGAATGGGTGGCATCGAACCACACCAGCGTTACCCGCGGTATCGTTCCGTGCTGAGCGGATCCGCTTCTATTGGAAGAGGTCTTGCTTCGGCATCCCAACCTCCGGATCTACATCATGCATGCAGGATGGCCCATGCTTGACGAAATAGTACATCTGATGTGGTCTCATTCAAAAGTTTATGTCGATAAAGGCGTGATGGAGTGGGTCATACCTCGAAAGGAATTCCACACCTATTTGCGTCGTCTCGTCGAAGCGGGATTCGGCAAAAGAATCATGTTCGGCAGGGCTCATACCGAATCGTGTACTCTATCGAAGGTGATTGCCTCGTGGTTACGGTTGTGCGTGTCGCACATCGCAGGGAGGTTTATCGTGGCCAAACTGACTGACAGCCGGATTAAGGAGGAAGGCCTGGGGCCCGCCTACGGACACATATCTACTTCGGGAGTCGAGCACGGCTTCGATATGTGTGGGCTTCCGACAGCGCTCGAGCCAGGGCAGGCTGCGATTGCCTATGACCGTGCTTCGGCTGACAATGTGCGGGCGATTCGTGGGGGCGAATAGCGACCAGCGGCCTAACAAGCGATTGCTGTGTACGCTACGGCGAACTGACCCTACCAGTCCCTGAAGAACTGACAATGGCAAAGGGAAAGAAGTCGATTTACGCGGCCATCATCGGCAACGCCCTCATCGCTGTAACCAAGTTCATTGCCGCGGGGATCACGGGCAGTTCGGCCATGCTCTCCGAAGCGGTGCACTCGCTGGTGGACACGGGTAACGGCGGTCTTCTTCTGCTGGGCATGAGGCTGGGTCGCCGACCTGCTGACGAGACCCATCCTTTCGGGTACGGCAAGGAAGTTTACTTTTGGACCCTTCTGGTCGCGATGATTCTTTTTGCGGGCGGCGGCGGCGTAAGCCTGTATGAAGGCATCCAGCATATCCGTCATCCCACCCCCACTGGAGATCCTGCTGTCGCCTTCGTGGTGCTGGGGCTGGCGTTTGTGTTCGAAGGCGCCGCCTGGTCGGTGGCATGGCGAGAGTTCCGAACTGTCAGAGGCCGAGAGACCACCTGGCAGGCAATCCACCATGGAAAAGATCCTACCGCCTATGCTGTGCTCCTTGAAGACTCCGCCGCCATGGCGGGCATCCTGGTGGCGGCCATAGGAATCGGCGCGGCCCATCGGCTGGAGATGCCGGTGCTGGATGGAGTGGCATCCGTAATCATCGGACTGATTCTGGCGACTGTTGCGCTGGTGCTAGCCGGCGAGACGCGTGGTCTTCTGGTAGGCGAGGCAGCTCGAGCCCCGTTGGTCGAGGGTGTCCGTTCGCTTGCGGAGGAGGACAATGCTGTGATCGAGGTGGTTCGGATGCTCTCGATGCACGTCGGTCCGGAGGACGTCCTGGTCAATCTGGACCTTCATTTTAAGCGGGAACTGAACGCGGTCGAAGTGGCGGAGGCCGTCAAGAGGCTTGAGGGCCGCATCAAGACCACCTTCCCACAGGTCCGCTATTTGTTCATGGAAGTCGCCTCCATCACCGGGCGCAGGGAGGGGACCTGAAAACGAGTCTTTGCCTCTTGAACACCGGAGAGATGAGCCCAAGCTCAAGAGACAAAAAGAGTTATACCCCCCACCGACACAGTGAAACTCACGTTTGGAGCCGGAGATCAGTATCAATAGTTGGCAGCCGGAGAGGATACGAACAGTGATCTGGAGTCGGTCATTGCAGCAGTGAATCGGCTGGGTAAAGCGGACGGTGTCGAATATTCTTCGGATTAAGCCTGGGGTTTCAATGGGAACGTACCAACTCGAACCGCACATGTCAGTTTCGCGGAGGCATTATCTGAATGCCCTCCCCTTCCAGGAGATATTCGTTGTCGTGAGGTTCGAACCAATACACGAAAGCACGAGTTCACAAATGCACGATATCACCCATGGAGTTCCACCAGATCTCCATCCTCAACGATATAGCTTCGTTCCACCATCTGCCCTTCAAATTTGGTCTTGCCCCAGACTCGGGCGAATTTGAAACTCAGGGCAACGTCCTTGTGTACCGTGGTGGCCACATCCACAATAGTGCTCCCTCGTTTGAGG
>JAYZBY010000051.1:0-13253 GCA_036338555.1 Acidobacteriota bacterium
CGGACAAATCCATTGTGCTCGGAAATAATCTGGCGAACAATCACCAGGCCCAGGCCCGTCCCCTTTTTCTTGGTGGAGAAGTAAGGAAGAAAAAGGTTCTCATAGTCCTCAGGAGTGATTCCAATGCCATTGTCCTGAAACTCGATCGTCACTGTCTCTCGACCATCATTGAAATGGGTCCGAATCAGGATGGACGGGCTTGCCGGAGCTTCTGAGAGGGCGTCGAGAGAGTTGTCGATCAAGTTGATGAAGGCTCGCTGCATCTGCTGGGGATCGAGTCTCACCTTTTCGATCTTGGGGTCGAAGATCTTCCTGATATGGACCTTTTCCAGGCCTCCATCGTAAAGTGTTAGCGTCTGCTCGATGAGCTGATGGAGCTTGACGTCCACCGGTTTGCAGATGGGCAGCCGTGCGAATCGGGAAAACTCTTCCACTAGATCTTTCAGCATCTCCGCTTCCGCCACGATGATTCGCATGGAATCGACCAGGACCTTCTGAAATTCCAGAACCTCTCGATCAGACGAAATGGATTTCAGGAGTTTGCCGAAACGCTTTTCCACGCGCTCAGCAGATAGCTGGATGGGGGTAAGCGGGTTTTTGACTTCATGGGCCAGCCTTCGGGCCACCTCCTGCCAGGCAGCAAACTTTTCAGCCTTGATCAACTCTGTCAGGTCGTCCAGGACGATGAGGTATTCGGATTCCTGCTGAAAGAGCACCGGTTTGGAGGTAATGGTGGTGGCCACATGCAGCTGGCGATTGCCTTGTTTGAAGGTCACTTCCTTTCGACAGGTCCCGTACAAGCGGGACCGTTTCTTGATGGTGGCGAGCTCTCCATACAACTGGGGATCCGTGATCATCTTCCGAAGCGGCCGATTCAGGACCTCCTCGCGGTTGACCTGCAGCAATTCAAGGGCCGCCTCGTTGACGGCTCGGACGAAATTGGATTCGTCAATGCGGATGACACCGGTGGCGATATTGTGGAGGATCGTTTCAATATAGCGCCGGCGTTCATCCAGGCGCACATTGGTTTTCCTGAGCTCATCATTGGTCTCTTCCAGCTTTTTCCGGCTCTGCTTGATCTCCTCCGCCATGCGGTTGAAGGAGTCCACGAGTATGCCCAGCTCATCCACAGCCGGCACGTCCACGCGGTGACCCAGATTGCCGGCAGCCAGTTGGCCTGCACCTTCCGCCAATGCCTCCAGGGGAACCGTGATCTTTTTGGCAATATAGGTTCCAAGCCACACGAAACCGAAGACCACAGCCAGTGTCGTCAAACCGAGTATGGAGAAATAGTTGAGTTCGAGTTGCCGGACGCTTTCCTTGATGGCGTCATACTTGGCGGAGGCCTCATCGACTTGGATGCTGTGAAAAGAAATACTTTGAGGAATCACAAACTGGACAAACAGTGCCGCTGTGGCAGCACCGGAAGGATCGAGGACGGGAACCCCCACCATTCCGTGATCAACATCGACTCTCCGCTCCACCTGGTAGTGGTCTAAACCGCCGATGACCTGCTCGACCAGAGTCCAGGGGGGCCGACTCCGGGACCAGCTGCCCCTTTGCAAGTGCTCTTTCCCCTCGCTATCCACCACCAGGGTGTCTTCAAAGCCATACTCTTCGAGTGTCCCCTGGAACGAGGCGGTCGGCTTCAGTGCGTGTGGGTCCATTTGTTGAGCTACCAGCTTGGCTGCGGAAAGCCGGAAAAGGCGATTTTGCTGGTAATAGCTCCGGGAAATCACCTGAGAAGAGCCCAGTAGCTGTTCAGAGGGTGAACTGAACCACTGCTGTAGATTTTGATTGATGAGTCCGAATGCCAGGAAGGCCATCACCAGGGCCGGAAATAGAGAAAAGGTGATCAGGGTGATGACCAGCTTGGTTTTGATCTGAGATCCCGGTCGATTGGCCTGATACTCAAAGAAGAGCTTGATCAGATTGCGAGCTAGAATAAAGGATAGAATCAGGACGATGACAAAGTTCAAGGCCCAGGCCACAGCCCATAAATTGATATTCCAGACAAAGCGGGGGTTTCCCACCGAAGAGGGGTTCAGGAAAATAACACTGGCCAGGAAAACCAGAATCACAATGGCCAGAACTGCGGAGACCCAATAAATTTTGCGCAGAAGTTCCCTTTGCTTCATGAGTTGCCAGCTATCCGTTGTGTCATGTATTGTAGCGCGGATTATGTATAAGTTCTCTATTGCGGCACCGGAATCATCCGTCCTGATTGTGCTGTGCGACCCGCAAGGGGGCGCCCTAGCCTCCTCACCGCGCCCTGCATTATGCCTGCAGAGGCCTTCCTTCGTGCGCCGCCTCAGGCCAGCGCTGTTTCCACTCCGCTCGCGCCGCCGGTTGGTGACGAGAATCCATGCAGGATCCACGCCAGCATGAAAGCAATGGCCAGCCCGAATGATGCAGAATCCGGGCTGAATGACCTGGGACCTTCAGGGGAGAGGAAATGATTCGAATTGGAGTTGATGCGGGCGGTACTTTTACCGATTTCGTGGTCTTGGAAGACGGGGCCCTAACGGTATTCAAGATTCCTTCCACTCCCGAGCATCCGGAAAAGGCGATCCTGGAAGGACTGGCTCAAGTGTTGGCGGATCAAGATGAATACCTCATCCAGCACGGATCCACTGTCGCCACCAATAACCTTTTGGAGAGAAAGGGAGCCAAAACCTTACTGGTCACCAATGAAGGGTTCGAAGACCTTCTTGAAATTGGCCGGCAAGACCGGCCCGGACTGTACCAGCTTTCTTCGTCTCGCCCGGAACCTCTGGTGGCTTCCAATTTTCGCCTGGGCATCAAGGAGCGAATTTTGCATGATGGAAAGATCCTGGTCGCGCTGGACAAAAGGAGTTTGGGGTGGCTTCAAAGCAAAGTGAAGCAACTGGCTCCCGAGGCCATCGCCGTGGTGTTGCTCTACAGTTACTTGAAGCCAGAGAACGAGAAACAGATCGGTGAAGCTCTCGAGGGCGCCGCAGTTCCGATCTCGCTTTCGCACCAGGTCCTATCCGAGTTTCGGGAGTACGAACGCACCTCAGCCACCGTTGTCAACGCCTATCTTTCCACAACCATGTCAAGCTATCTCTCCGCTCTGAGTGAGGACCCGCTCATTCAAAAGGGAAAACTGACCATAATGCAATCCAACGGAGGGTCGATGCCTGCCGTTGCTGCTGGATCGGACCCTTTGCGGACCCTTCTTTCAGGCCCTGCCGGGGGTGTAGTAGGGGCCTTTGAGCTTCTCAAAGAGGCAGGTCACGACCAGATTATCACCCTTGACATGGGGGGAACCTCGACCGACGTGTCCCTGTGCAATGGGCAGATTTCAACCACCAATGAAGCCTATGTTAATCATCTGCCGATTCCCGTCCAGATGATCGGAATTCATACCATCGGAGCGGGGGGAGGTTCCATTGCTTGGATTGATACCGGTGGGTTGCTGCGGGTAGGCCCCCAAAGCGCCGGGGCCGATCCCGGCCCGGTGTGCTACGGCAAGGGCCAGGATGTAACGGTGACCGATGCCAACCTGTTCCTGGGGAGGATGGACCCCGATTTTTTTCTGGGTGGGAAAATGAGACTCTATCCTGAACAGGTGCAACCGGCTTTGGAGAAACTCGCAACCAAGCTGGGTCGCCTGACGGATCGATCCTGGGAACCAGCGGAAGTGGCTCAAGGGATCCTGGAAATCGTCAATACTCAGATGGAAGGCGCCGTTAATGTTGTTTCGTTGCAGAGAGGATACGATACACGAGATTTTAGCCTGGTCTGTTTTGGGGGGGCGGGTGGACTTCACGCCTGTGAACTGGCGCGATCTTTACTGATTCCCCGCGTTGTCGTTCCCTCCAATCCCGGCACTCTCTCGGCCCTGGGGATTCTTCGCGCCGATGTGGTGAAAGATACCTCCCTCACGGCAATGATGAATTCACAAGAAGAAGGTCTGTCCCGCCGTTTGACCGAAGCCTTCTCGGCTCTGGAGGATAGCGTTCGGGAGAAACTCACAGGGGAGGGTTTCTCTGAGCAGAATCTCGAACTTTCCAGGACGCTCGATGCACGATACGCGGGGCAATCCTATGAATTGAACGTGCCCTTCAATGAAGGATTCGTGGAAGAATTCCACAAGTTGCATCAGCAGTTTTATGGCTACAGCAATGCCCGTTTGCCGGTGGAAATCGTCACTATCCGGACCCGTGGCAGCGGGAAGTACCCCCGGGTGGAGATTCCCCGGCACCCCCTGGGGCCCCAACAGCCAGTGGCCGATGCCATCGCCCAGGAAAAACAGGTATTTATGGAGGGGCGCTTTGTTCCCACTCCTTTTTATCTTCGTCAGAAATTGCAGCCTGGAAACCGCTTCACGGGCCCGGCCATTGTGCTGGACTACAGTTCCACTATTTTCATTCCGCCCGATTTTCAGGCACAGATTGATGAGTGGAGAAATGTAATCCTGGAGCCGCTAACCACCGACCACCGACCACCGACCACAGACCAGTAAGGAGTATAGGGGCGCACTGGGGCGTCTCCCACACTCCCGGACAACCAAGAAGAATTCAGGATGGAAGGTTTCTTGGTTCGGGTTTGGGACTTCGAATTTCGGATTGTCCGTCAGATGGCAGGGATCACAATCTTTTGTCTGAGGTCAGGGGTTAGAAGTTTCGCCTTTCAGCCTCTTCCTGACGATCTCGTAGAGCAGGACGCCGGCTGCAACGGAGAGATTGAGCGACGAGACCCTCCCTTTCATGGGGAGGGAGACGAGAAAGTCGCAGTGCTTTCGAACCAGCTTTCGCAGCCCCTGGTGTTCTCCACCCACCACAACCACCGTCAGGCCACCTGCATCAATTTCCTCCATCGAGTGGTCTCCCTGCATATCCAGGCCCACCACCCAAAACCCCTGCCGCTTGAGCTCTTCCAGGGCCTGGACGACGTTGCCGATGCGGGAGATTCTTAAATGGATGGCGCCTCCCGCGCTGGATTTCACGACCGTGGGCGTAATGGAGCAACTGCGCCGGTTGGGAATGAGCACCCCCTCAACTCCGGTGGCTTCAGCGGTGCGCAAAAGCGCACCCAGATTGCGCGGGTCTTCGACCCCATCCACCATAAGCAACAGTGTAGGCTTGGCTTGGACCAGATCCTGAAAATCGGTGTAGCCAACCTCCAGAATTTCCCCAGCGACATCCTGATGGTCCCGTGTGTGAGCTTTTTTGGTGAGTGTCTGAGTGGATTCAAGCCGCACCGGGACTTGCTGGCGCTTGGCCAATTGGAGGATCTGCTGCAAACGGGGATTCATCTTTCCTCGGGTGATCCAGATGTGATCTGGCCGGTTGGTTTTGGATTGCAGAGCCTCACGGACCGAATTGATTCCGTAAATAATCATCTGCCCGTATTATCCAGAGTCCGAGTGAAGATAATCGAGGACCAGCGCCGCTCTTTCTCGTGCGGGTAGTATCCTGACCGGAAGGTCTAGCCGTTCCCCTTTCTCCAGTATGGGAATGAGGCGATCGAGCTCGAATCCGGAACTTCGGCCAGTCAGGGCCACCCGAATGGGGTGAAACAGGTGCTGACCCTTGTGACCGGTCGCTTTTTTGACCTCGCCCACAATTTTCTTGTAGGTCTCCAGGTCCAGCCTCTCGTGCTGTTGGATGAGATCGTGAAACTCGCGAATAACCCCCTCGGCTCCAGCCTGCGACAAGGTCTCCTCCACACCCGGATCGGCCAGGTCCCTTTCCGGTTCAAAAGTAAAGATGAGATCAGCTTCTTTTACCAGGTCCTCCAGTTTGTTCACGTATTTCAAGAGGGCTTCAATCACTTCCTCAAGCCAGGCCTGAACGGGTTTGGAGTTTTCCGGGAAAATCCAGCCATGTTCTATGAAGTAGGGAAGGGCCAGTTCGGCGAGCCGGGAGCGATCCAGTTCCTTCAGGTGACTTCGATTAACCCAGTTCAACTTCTCCCAGTCAAAGGCTGCTGGGCTTCGATTGACCCGGGAAAGGTCGAATTGAGAGGTCAATTGTTCGGGGGTCAGGATCTCTTTTCCTTCCTGAGTCGGAGCCCAACCCAGCAGTGCCAGGTAATTCACAAGGGCTTCCGGAAGATAGCCCTGGCCGCGAAACTCATCCATTGAAGTGGCCCCATGACGCTTGCTCAACTTGGTCCCGTCGTCACCCAGGATGGTGGAAAGGTGAGCGAATCGGGGAGGATCAAAGCCCAGGGCCTCATAAATCAACAATTGCCGATAAGTGTTGGAGATGTGTCCTTCGCCGCGGATCACGTGGGTGATCTTCATGGAGGCGTCGTCAATGACACAGGCGAAGTTGTAGGGAGCGGTTTGATCGGATCTGAGAAAGACGAAATCGCCAATTTCGTGGCAATCCACTTGAAGTGGACCAAATACGATATCTTCAAACCCGACCGTGCCCGGAGGAACCTTCATCCGCAGCCCCGCCGGTTGACCTTCCTGGAGGCGGCCCTTCACCTGATCTGGAGGGAGTTCCCGACATATTCCGGAATAACGGGGGGGGAGCCCCGCCGCCAACTGTTCTTGCCGCGCTTTTTCCAACTCCTCGGCGGAACAAAAACAGTGGTAGGCTTTCTCTTCATCCAGAAGCTGCCGGGTGAACTCCTGGTAGATTTCCAGGCGATCTGTTTGCCGATAGGGCCCATAATCGCCTGCCGTGTCCACCCCCTCATCCCAGGACAGGTCCAGCCATCTCAAGTCATCCATCAGGTCCTGCTCATAGCGACGATCAGAGCGGACTCCATCGGTATCCTCAACTCGCAAAATGAAGACTCCGTGGTTTTGACGAGCAAAAAGCCAGTTGTACAAAGCGGTGCGAACATTCCCCACGTGAAGGTGACCCGTAGGGCTTGGGGCGAATCGCACTCGAACCGTCATAAGGATCAGTATACAACGGGTTTTTCTAATCCACCGGCTGGCCGGAGCTGGACTTCCAGCGGCACAGAAAATGTGAGCGGGTTCGAAGGCTTGATTATCGAGCCCTTGTTGCATATAGTCATTCTCGAGGGCTAGAATAGAAGTTGAAATAGGCTGGGCGTAGACTAACTACTAATGATTTCAACGTTGAGGCAAACCGGTCCGGCTGGGCTTTTTTTCTTCCTTGTCTTGGTCTCTGCTCAAGCCGCGCTAGCTTCTTCTTCCGGGAACCTCAGCGGGTTGATCCAGGATCAATCCGGACACCCCCTCTCTCATGTTCTGATCACTCTTTTACAGAAGTCCTCTGAGCATGCCTTGCCCATCTTGGCACTCAGTGACGGCAGTGGGAGAGTTCATCTCGCCAATATCGAGGTAGGGGACTATGAGATTTCGATCAAGAGCTCCAGATATCGAGGGCCGACCCGAAAGTCGATCGAGGTTTTGCCGGGTGAGACCACCGCGGTGAGATTAGTTCTCCAGCAACTGTTTCAATTGGGAAGTTTTGAAGAAGATAACCTGAGCATCAAGACGCTTCTTCGAAATGCTCCGGATGGGCGATTAATCTTCCGCACTCTTCCCGGGCGGTTGGCAGGCCTCTCCTATGAGCGTCCTCATGATCTGTTTGCGGGTGATGTGGTCTTTGAAGTTTTCAGCAGTGCCGGCTTGAGCGACGATTATCTGGTGGTTCCGGGCGATGCCGCAGGTGGAACCACCAGCAATTTTGCAGTCGTGCAGTCGCTTGCCGGTGGCAGTAAATATATCCTGGCAGGGCAGCTGAATTCGGGTGAAGACTCACTTTGGCGCCTGAAGAACGTCATTCAATTACCCTTTAGCGAGCGGCATTCCCTGGAAGGTTTTGCCGGATATGGGCAGGTGAGCTTCACGCCGCCCTCAATGACCTTGATGGATAACCCCATCAACTTGGGAGATGATCCTCATTTCACCCAGGCCCCGGGCACAACCCGGGTTTTGAGTCTGGGCTTCCAGGAGCGCTTCCTCCTTAGCAAGGCTCTGGCGGTTCTTTGGGGTCTTGAGTTCGATCAGGTCAATGCGGATCGTCGGGAGAGCTTCCTCAATCCCAATGCAGAGATCCACTTCACCCCATCGGATCGGACCCAGCTTCGTCTTTTGATGGCATCTAACCGAAGTACCTATGCGGGAAGCTTGGAAGTGCCGGGTGGGGATGTGGTGAATTTAAGGGATGCAGTTTACCTTTCGCGCATTGAAGGTCAGTTCGCTGCAGGTTCCTCGCGCCACTACCGAAGCAGCATCACTCAACAGGTAACCGAGAACCTGGGGATTGAGTTTGCGGCTTACGAAGACCGTCTTTTTGTAGGAACATCTTCGTTTTTGGCGGTCTCCGAAAAAGATTCGACAGTCCGCGTTTTGAATCTAGCCGGCCACCAGGGGAAGACTCGCGGCTATCGTTTGAAGGCCAGACGCCGCCTTGGTCCGTCACTTAGCACCTCGGTTGCCTATGTGCGGGGTTCTGCGATGGGGATCAGCGAGCACCTCATCAGTCCGATTCCCCAGGGATTGAACCTGGAGGGACTGCTTGAACACCGCAAGTTTCATGGAGTGACCACCCAGATCGAGGCCTATATTCCGCTTACCCGAACCCATGTGAACGCACTGGTGAAGTTCGTTCCCAGCGGAAATCCCATCACCACCCTGGATAGTTTTTCGGACATGTATGAGACGGGCAATGAGGGAATTAATCTCTTCGTGCGGCAGGTGGTTCCGATGCCGGGGGATTGGCTGACCTTTCTTGGGTTGGATTTCATGTCCGAGTACAAGGTGGAGGCCCTGTTGGATATCCGCAACCTGACCAATGAAGACCTGGGGGTTATTCAAACCGATACGGGCAGGGTTTCTCTGGTGCGTAGCCCCAGAACGGTTCGGGGAGGAATCTCGGTTCGGTTCTAGCCGTACAGCCCGCACCAGGCATGATCCGGGCTAGCCTCTCTTGACCAAGCGCCCAAAGCGTCCTTCAGGGTAACTGATTGCTTCATTTCCTTTAGATAAAGACGGCTTCCCTTCGTTGAGATGAAGGCGGTGTTTCTGTATAATTTTGACCCCCGCTGATTCAATTTGTTGAAGTTTGATCCAAGAAATTGGATTAAAAGGGTCCCGAATCCCCACCCGGGAGTCATCAAGAAACCTCTGAAGAAGCCTAACTAGCTGTTTTTAAACCATTTGTATCTCCAGAATCGACAACCCTGGCACTAAATTTGCTTTAAAAGGTTGCGCTCCCGTTCGCTGGAGTATCAGGAAGCATTGATGGAACTCTTTCGACACTTCAAAACCGTTCTGGTTCTGGTCCTTTCGGCGCTGTTTCTCTACCTGGGATTGGTGAATCTACTGGATCGGATGGAGTGGAAGACACCGTCGGACAGAATCCGCTGGAGTCAAACGACTGACGGCGTAATAGTTGAATCGGCACGGAACCAGGGAACAGGGCCTGGTCCCGGGGACCGCCTGGTTTCCATAAATGGTCTCCCGGTGGACAGCCTGGATGAGTACACGGTGGTTTTGGAGCTGGTGGCAGCCACCTTCCCGGAAGGGACCCAGGCCACCTATTCGGTTGAGGGGGCGGGGACCGGTACTGCCACCACCTATGCCGTTGACATCCAGCTTAAGTCCAACACCGACTCCACCGACCTGGTACTTGCCCTGTTGGCCTTTGCTTACCTGGGCATCGGGATTGTTGTCTTTTTGCCCAATTGGAAGACGCAAGGGGCTTTTCACTTTTATTTGATCTGCCTGGTGGCTTTCATCCTGTATTTCTATCGCTATTCGGGACGAGCGGATCTGTTTGATTTATCGGTCTACTGGATCTCCGGGGTGGCTTTTTTGGTGTTGCCGCCGCTTTTTTTACACTTTTGCTGTTATTTTCCCAGACCTCTCGCCCTGACCGGCAGACTCCGCCACCTGAAGCCTTGGTTCTATCTGCCGATGGTGGGTCTTTTGGCGCTCCACATCCTCTGGTTTTCGGGCCTTCTAGAGTCGGTTGGACTCCCTCGAATTGAAAGGCTTCGTTATTTCTTCAACCAGGTTCATCTCGGTCATTTCGTGGCGCTTTTTGTGCTGGGCAGCGCGGCCCTCTTTCAATCGAGAAGTGAAATGACCTCCCTGGTCCAGCGCCAGCAGATGAAATGGATCGCCAGTGCCACAGCCATCGGGGTGGCCCCCTTTATTTGTCTTTACGCCTTGCCCTTTGCCTTGGGACTGCCGATTTCTCCCTACATGGAAGCTTCCCTTCTGGGACTGGTGCTGATTCCCATAGGTTTTGGATACGCCATCACCAAGCGCCGCCTCATGGACATCAAGCTCCTTTTCAAACAGGGAGCTGCCTATGCCCTGTCCAGTTCCGCTCTTTTGGGGCTTTACGTCGGCATTGTCCTACTCATTGGCCGAGCCATTCAGGGTTTTTCGCCGGAGTCGGGCTTTGTGCTCTTTACGGTTGCGGCTCTGCTGGTGGCCTTCCTTTTTGCCCCTTTGAAAAACCGGATCCAGGACCAGATAGATCGCTACTTTTACCGGGAGGAATACGACTACCGTCAGTCCCTTGCGGACTTCGGTAAGACACTGAGTTCAGAGATCAGGCTTTCCGCACTCGCTGGAATAGTGTCGGAGAGGATTCGCAAGACCTTGAGTATTTCCCCGATCGCTATTTTTCTGAGGGATGATTCGCAGGTGAATGCTTATCGGCTCTACCATGCCGAGGACCTTCCTGGCGATGTGGACGGGCTCAATCATGTGGTTGCTCCCGACGCCATTTTTTCCAATTTTGATCGGGACCTGAACCCCCTGCTACTGCTGTCTTCCAATGAACACGTTGAGCCGTTGCGATCTCAGTTGAACCATGGCGGCCTCCATTATGTTCAACCGCTGCGCGTGCATGGACGCATCATTGGCTTTTGGGCGCTGGGGAAGCGCCGCAATGGAGATTTTCTGAGCACGGAAGATCTGGACCTGATCGGGGCCTTGTCCGGTTACGCCGCCATTGCCATGGATAATGCCCTCCTTTACCGTTCTTTGGAAGGGAAGGCGAGCGAATTGGCTCAGTTGAAGGCCTATAACGAAGAGGTCGTGGAAAGCATCACGGTAGGGGTTGTGGCGATTGACCCTGAAGGAGAGATTACCGTCTGGAACAATGCCATGACGGTGATTTTCGGACTTGAAAGTACCGATGTTGTGGGTAACGACGTCTCCGACGTATTTCCCGACGATCTGGTGCAAACCCTAAAAAGGGTCATCGAAGGCCCCAAGTGGGTTGCTGAGAGTACCAGCAGGTTCTATAAGACGCATGTTGAAATGAAGAAAGGCCAGGGTCGCCTTGTGAACATCACCCTCTCGCCTTTTGTGCTGCAGGAGGATGTCGTGACCGGGATTCTGATGGTCTTTGACGACGTGACGGAAAAGGGGCAACTGGAGAACCAACTTTTGCAGGCTGAAAAGCTTAGTTCCATCGGGTTATTGGCGGCGGGAATCGCCCATGAGATCAACACTCCGTTGACCGGGGTTTGCAGTTACACGCAGATGCTTGTGAAAGAAACTTCCTCTACCGATCCTCGCCATGACATCTTGAAGAAGATCGAAGAGCAGGGCTTTCGAGCTTCGACCATTGTGGACAACCTATTGAATTTTTCCCGGGTTAGCGACACCGAATTTAGTGAAGTGAATGTCAATGGCCTGATGTTGGAAACTCTTTCGCTGATGGATCACCAGCTTCGAAAGTCCGATGTCGAAGTGGAGGTGGATCTGGATGCATCTCTCCCGGCCACTCTGGCCAATGGTGGAAAACTTCAGCAGGTTTTCATGAACCTGGTTCTTAATGCCAAGGACGCCATGCCTCAGGGAGGAAAGCTGACCGTCAGGACCTACCAGGAGGACTCGCAGTTGGTGGTCAAGGTTCAGGACAGCGGCACTGGAATCTCCGAGGAGAACGTGAAAAGAATCTATGATCCCTTCTTCACCACCAAAAAAGCGGGCGAAGGGTCCGGTCTGGGGCTCTCCGTCTCCTATGGTATAATTCGGGAGCACTCGGGGCGCATCAATGTGGATAGCAGATCAGGCCAAGGAACCACCTTTCGACTCCATCTGCCCGTGAAGCGGGTGAATTAGGCAAGACGCCGAACCAGATTTCACGACATGGCTAAACCTTCTATCTTAGTCGTCGATGACGAAGAAATTATGCGTGAAGTCATTGAAACGCTTCTTGAGGAAGAAGGGTTTCAGGTGATTTGCGCTTCCACTGGAGAGGAAGGACTCGAAAAGTTCCGGCAGGAGAGGCCGGATCTGGTGCTGCTTGATCTGATGCTTCCGGCTATGGACGGATTGGCGGTGCTCAAGGAGATTTTCCGGGTGGATTCCGATACCGTGGTGATCATGATCTCCGCCTTTGCCTCTATTGAAAATGCGGTGGAGGCCACCAAGGCGGGCGCCTTTGACTTCGTTACCAAGCCTTTCAAAAACGAGGAACTTCTGCTGGTCGTTAAAAACGGCCTTAACAAGAGAACTCTTGAGGTCGAAAACCGCAGGCTGAAGAAAACGCTCAAGGAGCGGTTTACCTTCAAGAACATAGTGGGAAAGAGTGAGCCAATGCAGAAGGTTTTTGACCTGATGGCTCAGGTGGCGCCGCGCCGCAGTACCGTTTTGATCGAGGGCGAGAGTGGAACGGGCAAGGAGTTGGTGGCCAAGGCCATTCATGGCAGCAGTCAACGATCCGATGGTGCTTTTGTGGCCGTCAACAGCGGCTCTGTTCCGTCCGACCTGCTTGAGAGTGAACTCTTCGGGCATGTCAAAGGAGCTTTTACCGGGGCCACTTCCAGCAAAAAGGGCCTGTTCGAGATCGCTGACGGGGGAACGATTTTCCTGGATGAAGTCGGAACCTTGTCTCTGGACACTCAGGCCAAGTTACTGCGGGTGATTCAGGAAAGAGAGTTTCGCCGGGTGGGCGGAGTGGAGAATATCAAGGTAGATGTCCGCATCATAGCGGCCACCAATATTGATCTCAAGGAGGCCATGGAAAACCGGCTGTTTCGCGAGGACCTCTACTTTCGTTTGAATGTGATCACCATCAGTCTTCCTCCCTTGCGTGAACGCAAGCAGGATATCCCTCTTCTGGCTGAGCACTTTGCCCAGCACTTTGCCCAGGAAAATGATCGCCCTGGAGGCCTTTTGGATCATTCGGTAGTGAAGCTGTTGATGCAAAGTGATTGGCCGGGAAACGTTCGAGAGCTGGAAAACGTAATGGAGCGAGCGGTTGTGCTGGCTCCCGACAGCGGTGAGCTAACCCCGGATCTGTTCCCTCGTGAAGTCCTGAACT
>JAYZBY010000052.1:0-17208 GCA_036338555.1 Acidobacteriota bacterium
GACGACGTCGCCTTTCAGGAGGTGTTCGAGCTCTACAAAGATCTGGTCTACAACCTGGCCCTCAATATGCTGGCTGACAAGTCCGAAGCGATGGATGTCACCCAGGAGGTTTTCTTTACCCTCCATCGGAAAATCCACCAGTTCCGGGGAGATTCGAGCCTCAAGACGTGGCTCTACCGGGTGGCCCTGAACCAGGCCGCCAACCGCAATCGCTGGTGGAAACGCCGCCGGCGCAGCCGCACCATCTCCCTGAGCCTCACCCGGCCGGAGAATGGAGCACGAGAGCTAGAGCTGATCTCCGATGGAGTTGGACCCGACCGCCAGACGCTGTCAACAGAACTTTGCCAGGCTCTTCGCGAGGGACTCGATCGGCTTACCTTCGAGCAGCGAGCCGCCGTGACGCTGCGCGACGTCCACTCCCTCAGCTACCAGAAAATTTCGAGTGTGCAAGGAGTTCATGTGGGTACCGTGAAATCCAGAATCGCCCGGGGAAGAGAAACACTTCGGGAACATCTCAAGCCTTACTGGGAAGGAAGGGCCTTATGAACTGCAACCAGTTCCTTCAGAGAATTCACGAGTTTCTGGATGGAGAACTCCCTCCCAGGGACTTCTCCGCCTTTCGTGAACACGTCGAGAACTGCCAAGGCTGTCGACAACGCCACGATGAGTT
Organism: Acidobacteriota bacterium; assembly: GCA_036338555.1. Lineage (GTDB taxonomy): Bacteria > Acidobacteriota > UBA6911 > RPQK01 > JADFOI01 > JAPYTY01. The sequence continues at coordinate 671 of JAYZBY010000052.1, forward strand.
CCAATGGGTCAAGCAGCTGCCCTTTCAACGACTCTCTCCCACCCTCCAAAGGCAGCTCTGGAAGGGTGTTCACAACACCCGCACCCAGACCTGGTGGAACTGCTCGGTCCATATTCAGGACAGCTGGCGGACCCTGTGGCGTGATCTGGACCGCCTGATGGTATGGTCCAGGCTGGCTGCAGTTCCACTGACCCTGGCTTTCTTTGCCGCGATTATCCTGCAGGTCGAACCTTTTCATTTGCAGCAGTGGACGAATCCCATGGTGGTCACCCTTTCTCCTGCTTCCAGCTCCACCACGGAAGCCACCACCACTCTGGTCCAGGTCCGCTACCGGGGTGACGAGCTGGACGATCTGATGAATACCGTCTGGAAAATGCCCTTTGAGGATTCCTTGTGGCTGGTGGCCGAGGTCGGCCCGGAGGGCTACGCCCAGATTGAAAACGTGCTGGAATACCCGAGGAGCCCCACCCTCCTCGATGCGGTGGATCTCACCCTGCGCGGGAGTCGCTTTGAGATCGCAACCTCCCAGCACCTCGACAGCCCTTTCCTGCTCTATTCTTTTCAGAAAGTGGATGTCTATGAAGACAGCCGGGGACTGTGAGGTCGTGCAAAGAGCGCTGGTCTTCGATCAGCGCGTTCCAGGTTCCACGTTCCACGTTTCACGTTCCAATTTGGCACGATTCTGCAGCCTGTTGTAGGGGCGCATGGCCGTGCGCCCCTACTAGTGCAACACTTGATCCAGCCAAAAGTCCGGAGTGTGGGAGGCGCCTCGGTGCGCCGATTCCGGAAGCCGCTCAAGCCCGACTTTCTCACGCCAGGTCGTCACGAAGCGGCGGAAGGGCCGGCCTGACAAGGCCCGCGACGGGAGGGCACCGCAGGCGTACTGAAAAGTACGTCGAGGAGACCGACCGAGCGCAACACAGTCAGGGCGGATCATGGCGCCGATGCAGTAGAGCGGGTGTGAGATAGTCGGGCTAGTTCGCGGCCGCTACAACGACCTAGCCGTGGGCGCACGGCCGTGCGCCCGGTCTGTGGTCTGTGGATCAAGGGATGGAGATCGACGTCCTGCCGGTCCCGATGTTTCCCACCGAGTCCACCACCCGGATGGTGATGGCATGCTCTCCGGGATCCATCTCTTCGGTCCCCAGGGTGTACTGTTCGGATCCACTGTCCGCGATTCCATCCTCTGGAAACAGAATGTGCCACTCACCGGAATCCACGGAATACTCGGTTTGATGGATCAGGCTGGCCTGGCTGCGGGCTTTGAACTTCACAACGGTCCGGCCTCCCTCCACCTGGGGGGCTTCTATTTCCAGCAGAGGCAAGGTATTGGCGATCACCAGCGGCTTGCTCACCAACTCACCCTCCAGGGCCTGCTGAGCCGGATTACTGGCTCGATCCGAGGCCACCACCTTGGCGGTATAGGTTCCGTCCGGAAGGCTGACTCCGTCGAGGGTGTAATAGTTATCCGACAAACCGTCCTTGACCAACCTCCAGGACCTCTCTCCCTGACCCCGGATATAGACCGAATAAAGAAGATCATCCCGATTGGGATCTGTTCCCACCCAGGAAATGCTTTGGGCGCCGGGAGTGTAGACCCGGCGGGGCGGCGGTTGAGCTATGGAGGCACCGAGACCTCGAATCGATCGGGGCAACGACCGGACATGGGCCTGATCGGGTCCGCCCGGGACCATTCCCGTCCCCACATTGGGGACCACCACCTTGGCCAGGGCGAGGCCGGGGGGATGGATGGTAATGGAGTTGATCTGGGGAGCCATGTTGCGCTGCATATAACTGATGGTGACCGACTCGACTGCCTCTCCCGTAGAGCCCAGTGAGGTGGCGTTTCCATCTGCTGAAAATTCCATCTTCCACTGCAGGAACCGGGCCGGGGCGCTGTCAATCTGGCTTCCTCGAGCGTCGCTGTAGACGCCCTTCCAATCGTTCCAGGTCTGATCGGGAACCTCGGTATTACCGGAGCGTGTGTAGACTCGAATCGAAGAGGAATCGAGTTGACTGGTTCGCCAACCAATCACTCCCCAGCTGGAGAGCATTCGGGCATCCAGGGCCTGGGACTCATAAACACCGGCGGTCGAAGGTTCCGACAGCAGTTGAAACACCCGCCCCAGATTACTGGTGGCCGCATAGATATTTCCCTGCGATTCGAGCAACTGGGTAATCTGCTGTTCGGGTGCTTCGGCTAGAAAAGTCACGAATTTGCGCGGATCAATCGAAATGATCCGCCCTTTGTTCCCGGTACCCACCAGCAGGTTTCCATTGTTTCGCACCAGCAGATCGAAAGCCAGTTCATCGTTGGAGGAGTAAAGAATATCGACCAGGTTGTCCTTGTCGATTTTGTAGATCTGCAATTGGGCCCCCTGCTCGGTTCCCGCAATCTGAACCGTTTCCTCGCGAGGGGTGTCAGACCCTGGGTTGGGTGCCTGTGGGGGAGTCGTGGCCGCCGGCGCGGCCTGCCCGGCCGGAGGGTCCTGGGGCAGCTGCTGGGGTCTGGAGAGTCCGGCCGCATAGATAATCCCATAACGGTCTACCGCAATGGCTTTGATTTCCTGAAGGGCTGAATCATAAACGACAAAGGGTGCACCACCAGACGAGATGCGAAACAGCAGTCCCCCCGGCGAGGTGCCGGCCAGAAGATTGCCGTCCAGATCCCATTCCAGGCTGGTGATGTGAGCCTCGTTGCTGTCGTAAAAAACATCTCCCTGGCCCTGCGGATCGACCTTGTAGATGATTCCGCGCGGGCCCGTTCCCACCAACAGATTGCTCTGTCTATCGGCAGCCAGCGTCCAGATGTACTTCTCCTGGGGATCAAAGAAAAGCTGTGCCTCTCCCCGGCTGTTGATGCGATAAACCTTGCCATTGGGTCCGGTGGCGGCGTAAAAGCGGCCTCCGGAGTCAATCGCCAAAGCGTAGACGGCGGGCTCCTCCAGATCAGCCCACTCCACTGCTCGCCCCTGAGAGCTGATCTGAAAGATCTTGCCGTTGTTTCCCGAGCCCAGATAAAGGGTACCGGCATCATCCACGACAGCCGAGTAAATGAAGGCTTCCTCGGTCTCGAACAGGGATTCGAGAACCGGGGCCAGAATGAGTTTGCCGTCACTGGTAATCGAGACTCCGTCGAGTTCCCCCAGCAGAAACTCTCTTTGTTCGGAGATGATCCAGCGGGCCGGCTCGGTGGCATCAAGGGGGGCCGTCCATCCCAGAAGCCAAACGGTACAGACGAATAAAGTGCTTTTTTTCATGATCATTCGGGTGAGCAAAAAAAGGGCGTCTATTTGACCTGAACGGTGATTTCCCGCCCGCCTTTAAGAACGAAATCGGTGGCCGCAAGCTCGTGCTCTGCATAGACGACCTGAGAGACCGATTGGGTGTCCCCCATGGTTTTCCCTGAACCATACAGGGCCAGCAGGGAGGGGGGAAGATCCGCCATTCCCTCTCCCTCAACCACGGCCCCCATTCGATCACGGGTCAGGCGAATATAGAGGCGGTCGTTTTTCCTCAAATGGTTAATGGCACGAATCAATTGCCCCAGATCCTTCGGAACAAAGGTTCCCTGTTTGGTTTGAGCATCAGAAGCCTCCAGTGAGACTCCATCGGCAATCACGATTTTCAAAGGACCCGGCCCCATTTCCTCCGGAATCTTCACCGGATACCTTTTCACGACGGTCTCTCCATCGGACTGGCGTAAAAATACTGTCAACTCAACTTCCTCTCCCGGTTCCACTTCCAATCGATCCTGCCAAACCTTTTCCAGATGGGCCTCCCGGGTGCGCTCCACCGCAGTGATTTCCACATCGAGTCTTTCGATGGCCACATCTTCAAAGCCGCTGTTGAGCAGAAAATTCACCGGCGCCGAGGCCGTCAAGGCGGCCAGGGTGGGAGCGCTGAACTGATCGGAGATTGTATTCTCGAAGTTCACGTCCTCCTGCCCTCGAACCGAGATGGTGGATTTAACCCGCAGCGTCTGATCTCCGATGGACCGTTCCGAGGCCACAATACTGTTTTGAACGGAAAGGCTTACCAACAAGGGAGTCAGAAAACGATCCTTGGCCAGCTCGAAATGATACTGCTTCAATTCATTGCGGCTGGTGCGAAGGCTCACATGCACCGGCACCAGCTGCGGCTCCTCGCCGATTATCCCCATGATCCCGGTGGCGCGGTCCTGCTTGATGCTTCCCACAAACTCCCCCGTGGCGGAGATCTTCTGGCTGGTCATCAAACTGGGAATAATGGTCAGCACGGATGCTTTGTTCAGCGGCAGTGCGGTGTACCCGATCCTCAGGAAAGGATGCCCGAAGGCATAGACCTTGTTGCCGCTCACGTGGGTGACCGTCCCGCTGGCACTGATATCAATATCGCCGCGCGCCAGCTGGACACTGATGGTCGAGCCCGCCTGGAGGGGAGCGTCATCGCCAGCTCCCAGCTGGGCCGTCCCCATTCCCCACACCGGCACCAATCCCATTCCATCCAGCTGGGAGACAAAGGGTTGGATGGAGCCCGCACTGAATCCCGAAAAATTTAAGGGAGTGGCAATCGGTTGGAGGCTCCCCAGATTGCGGCCGCTGGTCAAGGAAGGATCCACCTGGAACCGAGGGAGCTCAAAATCTCTGGAGATCCCCTGGAGATGGGCCACTTGGTACAGCTGATAGGGATCGACCGGCTGGCTCCGGCCCACTCGGGTTGCGGGCGATTCCGTAAAGATATTGATCATGTCGTGAATCGGCGTGATGCCGACAATGGGTTCGGTAATAAAGTCGAAGGTAAAGGCGACGGCTCCGACCAGTTGATCCTCCAGGTAAACGGGACTTCCGCTCATCCCGGCAAAAACTCCCGTTTTTTCCACCTTCTCGCCTGAAAGCCGAGCCAGGATCATGTTTTGCTTGGGCCCAACGTTTTTCAAAATCCCCAGGATTTCCACTTCAAACCGCTCCAGTTCGCTTCCCTTGAAAACGGTCTTTCCGTATCCCCGCTGTCCCGGCTGGACCTGATTGAGCGGATAAAACCCCACCGTCTGTGCCGACGCCGATACCGCTGCTACAAAAAACAAGGTCAGGAAGATCAAAATCCGTGGATAAATCATGGATGAAACGTCCTTTTGAAATGTTCTGCGGCTCAGTATACCAATTCGGACACCGCTGGTCTTCGACCAGCGCGTTTTAGGTTTCAGGTTTCAGGTTTCCGGTAATGTGGGAGGCGCCTAGGTGCGCCGATCCGGAGGGCACTCGGCCCTGCACCCCTACCAAAACACCTACACAACTTTCTCCGCGTGCGAAGCGCGCTTCTCCTGTCTTCTTGTCAGCCGGGCCTGTCATCATAATTGAGTGATGGTTTCCTCGGATGATGCTGGGAATGGGGTGCCCAAGCTGAACGGAGAAATGCTGAGTCTTGATTGGCTGCAGCTTTCCGGTTTCAAATCCTTCGCAGACAAAACCCTGATTCGCTTCGATCAGGGGATCAACGGCATCATCGGACCCAACGGCTGCGGCAAGTCCAATCTAGCCGATGCCCTGGGCTGGGTTCTGGGCGCCGGAAGTGCGTTGAGCCTGCGCAGCGAGAAGATGGACGACGTGATCTTCGCCGGCACCCGCAAACGCCGACCTTCGAGCATTGTGGAAGCCATCTTGAGCTTTTCCCGCACCGACGGCGGAGCCATTTCCCTGAAGGAAACCGAGTTTTCAGGCGACACCCTGGAGATCAGCCGGAAGCTGTACCGTTCCGGCGAGAGCATCTACTCGGTGAACCAGCGTCGCTGCCGACTGAAGGACATTCGAGCCATTTTAGAAGAAGCGGGTCTGGGCTTTGCCTCCTACGCCTTGATTGCCCAGGGTAAAATCGGCTGGTTCCTGCGGGCCAAACCGGTGGAACGGCGAAACATCATCGAAGAAGCCGCCCGCATCACCGGATACAAGAGCCGGCGCCGCAGTGCCGAACTGAAACTGGAGCTCACCCAGCAGAATCTGCTGCGAGTCACTGACATCATCTCCGAGATTGAGCGAAACCTCCGTTCGCTGAAACGCCAGGCGGCCAAAGCCCGAAGTTACCAGAGAGTCAAGGAACGATTTCAACTCATCCAGCGGCAAAGACTGGCCCTGGAATCCCGCCAGCTCAAAGAACGGCTCCAGGTTCTGGGCCATGAGTTGGAGCAGCTCAACGCCGTCGCAAAAGATGTGACCCGGCAACTTGCCCAGCGGGAAGAGGCTCACGGCAAGACGCTGGAGAAACGGGAGCAGCTGGAGAGCAACCTGTCTGAATTGCACCAGAATCAATCGGAGATTCGGCTCGAGATCGACCGGACCGAGAATTCTATCCAGTACCACCAGGAGCAGATCGAGGCGACCCGCAAGGCTCTTGAAGTGAGCGCCTCCGAACAGCAGAGCATCACCCAATCGCTTGAGAAAATCGAACAGGAGCTGGCCACCTTCCAGTCCGAACGCGGTGCCCTCAAGCAGGAAGAGCAGCAAGGTCTTTCCGCCATCCAGAAGCAGACCGAACTGGTGACCCGTCAGGAACAAGAGATCGAGCAGACCGAGGCTCGGGCCGAAGAGTTTCAAAACCACCTGGTTCAGCTCTCCGCTGAGGTCGCTTCCCTGAACAACCTCAAGGGTCAGCTCGAGCAGCAGGTGAAGGTGGCCCATGCCACCCGCGACCGTCTGGAGAACGAACGCGCCCAGCACTCGCTGGGGTGGCAGGAAAGCGAGGGCGCTTTAAAGAAAGCCCTCCAAAACTGCCAGGACAAGCAAGACCGGATGAGCGAACTGCAGGGGAAGCTGCAAGAGCAGGAATCCCACAAGCGTGAGTTGGAAAGCCATGCCGAGGAAACTCGGGAAGAGTTGACCGAGGTTCAAAAACAACTCATCGGTCAACAAGAGCGGCTTCACTCTCTCGAGGAGATCGAACTCAGCCACGCCCAATACAGCCAAGGAGTTCAAAAACTCCTGACCCACCTCAACTCGAGTCAGTCAATCAAAACCGGCGGCACGCTGGCAGACTGCATAGAGACCCAACCGGAGTATGAACGATTGGTGGAAGAGTTCCTCGATGAGGAGCTCGAGTACATCCTGGTGGATTCCCTGCAGGAGGCTGCCGCCGGGATCTCAGAGCTGAAGACCCTCAAAAGTGGAAGATGCACCTTCCTCTCTTTGTTTTCCTCCAACGGATTCAATCATTCCAACGGTCACGCCCAAAACGGTAAGTTTTCCGAAGCCGGTGTTCACGGCAAACTGAGCGATTTGCTTCAGATGAAGGCCGAAGTCAAGGAGGCTTTCCATCGGGCCCTGCCCCACCGGGCCGAAGCCATCGTGGTTTCCGACCTGGATCGAGCCTTCCAGCTGTCCCACACCTACCAGGAAAACACCTTCATTACCCTGGAAGGGGAGGCCCTGGCTCCGAGAGGATTGCTCTCGGCCAGCACCGCCCAGGACAAGAAACTGGGATTGTTGACGCTCAAGCGGAAAAAAAGAGAACTGGAGAGCCACATCATCGAGGTGCAAAAGCACCTCTCGACCCTTCAGGACCGGGACACCCAACAGCAAGTCGAACTCCAGGAGGCTTCCCAGCTCTTCCTGGACAACGAAGACGACATCCTGTCCATCGAGAAGGACCTCATCGGCCTGAGCCACCGCGTCGAGCAGTGGGAAAAGGAAGAGACCCAGCAAAAGCGTGCCCTTCAGGTCATCGAAGAGGAGCTCAAGGAACTGGAGCTGGAGCAAAAACAGCAAACCGAAAAAATCAAACAAGTCGACCAGAAGCTGGACCAGAAAAAGGGCGCTCAGACCTCCGATGAGAAGATGCTCTCGGAAACCCAGAAAAACCTGCAGCAGCTGCGGGTGGAGTTTGGACGCCTTCGCGAACAGCTTCATCAGGTTTCCTCCGACCATAAGGTGCTGGGAGAACGCCGCTCAGCCCTGGAGAGAACCCTGGAGCGCATTGAAGAGCAACAGGCGAGTTTTCTGGCCCAGCAGGGTGCCTGCCAGACCAGCCAAAGCCAAAACCAAGAGAGGCTCCAGAAGATGTCCGAAAATCTGGAGACCCTGAAAGCCGATCTCGTCCAATACGGCCAAACCGCGGAAGAACTGGATTCCACCCTCGAATTGCAGGAGCAGGCCTATTCCGAGTGGAAGGAACATTTCCCCCAGACCGAGAAGGAGCTCGGTGAACTGCGAACCCAGAAGTCGGAGCTACAGGAAAAACGCTCTCACATCGATGTGGAGAAAGCCCGGGCCGAGACTCAGTTCCAGAACATCTCCGAGCAGTGCCAGGAACAGCTTCAGATGAGCCTGGATGAAGCGGTGGCCGAGGTGGATCTTACCGAGATCACTTCCGAGGAGGAGGTCCTCGAGGAGTACGGCCAACTCAAGGAACGCCTGGACAAGTTTGGCCCCCTGAACATGGCGGCTCTCGAGGAGTATCAGGAAAACGAAGAGCGCCACCAGTTTTTAAACACCCAGCGTCAGGACATCGAAGAATCCATCGCCGCCACGACACGGGCCATTCAGGAAATCAATCGCCGCAGCAGCAAGCAGTTCAAGGAGGCCTTTGAAGCCATCAACACCCACTTCAATGAGATTTTTCAAAAGCTGTTTGGCGGCGGTGAATGTGGAATGCGGCTGCTCGACGAAGAGGACCTGCTCGAGAGCGGGATCGATATTTACGCCCAGCCTCCCGGAAAGAAGCTGCAAAATGTGATGCTCCTCTCCGGTGGAGAAGAGGCTTTGACCGTGTTTTCCCTTTTAATGGCCATCTTCAACTACCGTCCCAGCCGCTTTTGTGTCCTGGACGAGGTGGATGCTCCCCTGGATGACTCCAATGTCGCCCGTTTCGCCAACCTGATCCAGGAGATGAGCACCCAGACCCAGTTCATCGTCATCACCCACAACAAGCACTCCATGAAGACCGCCGATGCGCTTTTCGGCATCACCATGGAAGAAGCCGGCGTCTCCCAACTGGTGTCGGTGAAACTTTAGCCCGAATCATTCATTAATTCTCTACTGCAGCGCCAAAATCACTCGACCTGACTGTGTTGCACTCGGTTGGCCTTCCTCCCGTCGCGCGCCTTGTCAGGTCGGCGCCTTCTTTGTTCCTCAGATGAAGGCGCTGTCGCTTCGTGACGAGAACCTATGAATAATCCGGGCTAGAATCCAGAATTAAGAGTCCGGAGTGTGGGAGGCGCCTTGGTGCTCCAATTCCGGAGAGCCGTTCATAGAGCGGCCGCTACAAGATCGAGCCAGGGTCTGACCCCTTCTCTGCGCGCACCGCGCTTCTCCACACCCGTAGCGCGTCTACTTCTTCTTCCGTTTCTTCTCGATACCGTACTGGCGGATTTTCTTGGAGAAGGTGTTTCGGTGCACCCCCATGGTTTCGGCCGCACGGCTCAGGTTGCCGCCGGTTTCCTCGAGGGCCCGAAGGATGAAAAGCTTCTCGAACTGGGATTCCGCTTCCGACCAAAAGATCCCCTTGACCACCATCTCATCGATCACCTCTTCGAGCACCTGCTTGATCTTAACCTTAGCCCGCATATCTCACACCCTCTCTACTGCATCGGCGCCATGATCCGGCCTAACTGCCTTCTAGTTGCTCTCCCGTCAACAGAGCGTAGGCCTCCAGGTAGCGTCTGGAAGTCGCCTCCACCACATCATCGGGCAATACCGGCCCGGGTGGCTTTTTATCCCAGTCCAGCGTCTCCAGGTAGTCGCGGACGAACTGTTTGTCAAAAGAAGGCTGGGCTTGTCCCGGCTGATACTGATCCGCCGGCCAGAACCGCGAAGAGTCCGGAGTCAGCGCCTCATCGATCAAAAGCAGGTCCGATCCCATGAGACCAAACTCGAACTTGGTGTCGCAAATGATAATCCCCCGTTCTATGGCATAACTCCGGGCGTGATTGTAGATCTGAAGACTGAACTCTCGAACCCGCTGGGCGATATCGGAGCCCACCAGCTCAACCGCCTGCTCAAAGTTGATATTCTCATCATGGCCGGAGGTGGCCTTGGTGGAAGGGGTAAAAATCGGTTCCGGCAGCTCATCGGACTCCTTTAACCCGCTGGGCAGCCCGATCCCGCAGATGGTTTCACTTTGACGGTACTCTTTCCACCCCGACCCGGCCAGATAGCCCCGCACGACACACTCAATCGGCAAAGGCTCGCACTTGCGAACCCGCATGGAGCGGCTCCGCAGAATCTCCCTGAAAGGCTCCAGAGAGGCCGGAAATTCCTCCGTCTTGACCGAGATGAGATGATTCTCCACGATCCCATCGAGTTGTGAAAACCAGAAGGCTGAAAGTTGGGTCAAGACGTTCCCTTTGAAGGGAATGGCGTTGGGCAAGATCACATCAAAGGCGGAGATGCGATCGGTTGCCACAATTAAAAGGTCCTCCTCCAGGCTGAAGATCTCACGCACCTTACCCTGATTCAATTTGGGTATTCCGGGCAGTTCCAGGTTGGTGATGGCCGGTCCCTGAGGGGAGTGAGTCATGATTTTACCTCTTTGGTTGTCATCTCAAAATGGACCGAGTCGAGCCGCAGCAACGATTCTAACGAAAGTTTTCCCGCAAGCAAGCCCACCCCTGAAAAAGGTCCATTTATTCAGCCAGGCAGCTCGGAATCGACCTGAAATGGGTGAAAAACACTTTGCCCGGCTGACCGGACGGAGACAGGAGGTGGAATTCAGAAGGAAGAGTCCGGAGTGTGGGAGGCACCTCAGTGCGCCGATTCCGGAAGGGCGCACTGGGCCGTGCGCCCCTACTAGAATCTTGAAAGGGGTCAACGGTCGGCCCCCGATTTCCTTCTACTCCCCCTTGACACCCCAAATGTGCGTTGCTATGATTAGCACTCTATTTCAGAGAGTGCCACTTGTTTAGTGTAATTACCTGTAAAATATAGGGTTTTAAAAATCCCCTAAAAATTCAGGAAAAGAAAGTTTCAGAAAGGAGCCTAGATTCAATGAGTATTAAACCTTTGCACGACCGAATTCTGGTCAAGCGGCTGGACAGCCCGGAAGAGGATATCCGAGGCGGAATCGTCATCCCTGAGACAGCCAAAGAGAAACCCCAGGAGGGCGAGGTGATCGCGGTAGGAGACGGAAAGGTCTCCGACAGCGGACAGGTCATCCCGATGGCCGTCAAACCCGGTGATCGAATTCTTTTTGGGAAGTATTCGGGTTCGGAAGTCAAGATCGAAGATGAAGAGTACATGATCATGCGCGAGGATGAGGTTCTGGGAATTCTAGTTGGAAATAAAGTCAAAGCCTGAAAAGGCGCATTCCAACCGACCGACGAAAATAATGCAGCGAGTTTAAGAGACTTTTAAAAAAGGAGAACGCAAATGTCAGGAAAAATAGTCACTCATGGTGAAGACGCACGCCGTTCCTTGATCAAGGGCGTAAACAGACTGGCCGATGCCGTCAAGGTCACGCTTGGTCCCAAGGGGCGCAATGCCGTTTTAGAGAAGAAGTTCGGTTCGCCGGTCGTCACCAAGGACGGTGTCACGGTGGCCAAAGAGATTGAACTGGACGGCCTCGAGAAGGTGGGAGCCGCCATGGTTCGTGAAGTGGCCAGTAAGACCAGTGATGTGGCCGGTGATGGAACCACCACCGCAACGATTCTCGCCCAGTCAATTATTAAGGAGGGGTTCAAAACAGTCACAGCCGGCGCCAATCCCATGGCCGTCAAGCGTGGAATTGACAAGGCCGTTGTCGTGGCGGTTGAGGAAATCAAGAAACTCTCCAAGCCGGTCAAGGGTGAGATGATCGCTCAAGTCGGATCCATTTCCGCCAACAACGACCCCACCATCGGTGACATCATAGCCGAAGCCATGAATAAGGTGGGCAAAGACGGTGTCATCACCGTTGAAGAGGCCAAATCGATTGCCACCTCACTGGAGGTGGTGGAGGGCATGCAGTTTGATCGCGGCTATCTCTCCCCTTACTTCGTGACCGATCCGGAACGCATGGAGTGCACCCTGGAGGACGTTTACATTCTCCTGAACGAGAAGAAAATCAGCTCCATGAAGGATATGCTGCCGCTTCTGGAGCAGGTAGCCAAAACGGGAAAGCCCTTCCTGATCATCTCCGAAGATGTGGAAGGCGAAGCCCTGGCCACTTTAGTGGTCAATCGCCTGCGCGGCACGCTGCAGGGTTGCGCGGTGAAAGCACCCGGCTTCGGTGATCGCCGCAAGGCCATGCTCGAGGACATCGCCATTCTTACCGGTGGTCAGGTGATCTCCGAGGATCTGGGAATCAAGCTGGAAAGCGTGAAGCTGGAAGACCTGGGTACCGCCAAGAAGGTCACAATTGACAAAGACAACACCACCATCGTTGAAGGCGCCGGTAAACAGTCAGACATCGCGGGTCGCGTCAAGCAGATTCGAACCCAGGTTGAAGAGACCTCTTCGGATTACGACCGTGAGAAGCTGCAGGAACGCCTGGCCAAGCTGGTCGGCGGCGTGGCTATCATCAAAGTGGGCGCCGCAACCGAGACCGAGCTCAAGGAAAAGAAGGCCCGGGTTGAGGATGCCATGCATGCCACCAAGGCGGCAGCCGAAGAGGGGATCGTCCCCGGCGGCGGAGTCGCTCTGCTTCGCGCCGTTGCCGGACTGGAGAAGCTCAAGCTGGATGACGAGGATGAGCAGATCGGTGTCAACACCGTGAGACGGTCCTTGCAAGAACCCCTGCGGCAGATCGCCCAGAACGCGGGTCACGAAGGTGCTATCGTGGTCGGGAAGGTCAACGACGGCAAGGGGAACTTCGGCTTCAACGCTGACGCGGAAGAGTACGAAGACCTGGTGGCAGCCGGAGTGATCGACCCCACCATGGTGGTTCGCACGGCCCTTCAGAATGCCGCCTCAATCGGAGGCCTGCTGCTCACCACAGAAGCGCTCATCACGGACGCTCCTGAAGAGGACAAGGCCATGGCCGGTCCTCCAGGCGGAGGAGACATGGGCGGAATGGGCGGAATGGGCGGAATGGGCGGAATGGGCGGAATGATGTAAAAAACGCCCGAACGCCCTTCGGGCGTAGAGAAGCGCGCGTTTCGCGCGCGTGGAAAAAAAAGAGAAGGGCAGGAGAGAGAATGGTTATTCTTTCTTCTGCCCCTTTTTATTTTTTACTCCTCGTCTCACCGGTCCAAAGATCCCACGAAGGCTATAACATCCCATCTACAAAAACCACGAAACCATTGGCGTCTACTTCTCCACGCGCGCAAAGCGCGCGTTTCTCTTCTCGTAGCTATCCCTTTTTCCTCCTATCCATGATTCCGCGAACCAGGATAGAGACAATAGCGATTCCAAAATACAGTGCAACCGCGACTCCCAACCACCACCAGCCATACCGATAAGACAAGAATACGGCCACCCCGATCAGGATGAGTATCCAGGTTGTCGGCAGGGACCACTCTTTTTGATCGCTGGATTCAGACATCGTCATCCTTCCGGCTGGACGCCTCACCGACCGGGCGCTCCAGGTACTCCTTGAGAGCGACCGCGTTGTTGAACCGTGACTCTCGCGAGGCAAAGACAAAGGTGATCCGACCCGCTCGGACCCGCTCCAGGATGGGCTCCAGCGACTCCATCCGGGTGCTCAACTCCTTGAAGTACCGGCGCTGGAACTCAGCCCATTTGTCCGGCTCATGGTTGAACCAGCTCCGCAGTTCACTGGAAGGAGCAGCATGCTTGGCCCAAACGTTGATCTAGGCGTCCTGCTTGGAAAGACCGCGAGACCACAACCGTTCGACCAGAATACGGCAGCCGTCCGATGGTGCCGGGGGTTCGTAAACACGTTTCAGCGAGATGGGCATATAGATCTCGTACCGCTGCCTGAGTTTGGCTCCCTTCAAAAAAAAGGGCCTTGCCCTAATGCTGCACCAGGCTGAAGTAGGCACGGTCAATCAGTGTCGTCGGGTCTCCCCTTGCCTCATCCCATTCGACCGTCGGTTTCGCATTGACCACCTCAGGCCACCTGACTTTAAGCATCTGATACGGTTTCCTGATGATACACGCCGCCCTCAGGATCCACAAAATATCCACAGGATTTTCTGATCTAAAAACACCCCGGCCCCGTGTTTCTATTGTTCTATTGCTCGATTGCTCTTAAAATCTCAGCGTGTTCCAAAAACGCTGGGTGCTTCTTTTTTCGGCCGGGGTCATCTATCTGACCCTCTTTTATCAGCTGGGGAATCTGGCTTTCGTGGGCGCGGATGAGCCCCGCTATGCGCGCATTGGCGAGGAGATGTACCTCGGCGGTGACTACCTGACCCCCACCTTGAATAATCTGCCCTGGCTGGAGAAGCCTCCTTTGTTGTTCTGGCTGGAAGCCGGCAGCTTCAGCCTGTTCGGGGTCCACGAAGGGTCGGCTCGCTTTCCATCTGCCGTTCTGGCCCTGGTCTCTCTGCTGGTGTTGGGAGGCCTCGTGCGAGACCTGCAGGGAACCCGCGCCGCCTTCTTTACTATCCTGATTCTGTGTACTTCGGGTCTTTTCTTTGTGTTTGCCCGGGCCGCCTCAACGGATACCCTTCTGGTCTCCATGTTGAGTACGGCGATGGTGTGCGGATACCAGGCCGCGAGCAAGGGATCCAAACTGTGGGCGATGGGCGCCGGAGTGGCGCTGGGCCTGGCGGTCCTGGCCAAGGGGCTGGTAGCGATGATTCTGTTTGCCGGCGTGTTCGGCCTGTACTTTCTCTTGCTGCAGCAACTGCAATGGAGCGCCCTCCAGGTCGCCCTTCTGGCCGTCTCCTTTTCCCTGACCGCGGTGCCCTGGTTCTGGGAGATGTGGAGGGTAAACGGTTACAACTTCGTGGCGACCTTCTGGATCAACCATCACCTGGCGCGTTTCTTCACCGACCTTCACCATCACTCCCAGCCCTTTTGGTATTACCTGCCGGTCTTGCTGATTGGATTTTTCCCCTGGGTGTTCTTCCTGGGTTCGGCCCTGTTGCGCAGCTGGCGCCGGCGCGGGTATCTTCTGGAATCCCGGTTCCGCCTCGAGTTGTTTCTTTGGCTGTGGGCGGCGGTACCCTTTATCTTTTTCTCGATCAGCGAAAGCAAGCTGGCCGGATATATTCTGCCCGTTTTTCCACCGCTGGCCGTGGTAGTCGCCCTGGAATGGGATCACTGGATCGCAGGGGATCTGATCAACCAGCGTCTCATGCGCGTCCAGCTGATGGTCCTGGGCGGGTTTGCTCTGCTGTTTTCGGGGGCTTTGCTTTGGGGCTTTTTTGTTATCTACCGTGCCCCCGAGGTGGGGGTGCTTCTAGCGACGCCCATCCTGGTGGGAGCCGGCCTGGCCCTGTTTGAATTGCAGTTGCGGCGTCCACCCGCGATTTTTTTGTCACTGGTGGCCGCCATGACCCTGTTTGCCTCGCTGACCTACTGGAAGGCGGCTCCGGTGGTGGATGACTATCATTCGGCACGGGATCTTTCCCGGTTGATCCTTCCCCGGATCTCAGAGCGCGAGCCCCTGATTCTCTATCGCTATTTTCATCACACCGCCCACTACTACACTCATTACCAGGTCACCCCGGAGGCGGTCAACGACCTGGGTGCACTGGATGACTACTTCAAGGAAAATCCCCAGGACCGCTATTACATCCTGACCCAGGAAGCCGGCCAAAAGGATCTGGGTGGCCTGGAAGTCGAGCGGGTCGAGCACCAGGGCAACCTGTATCTGTTTGAAGTCAGGAGGCCATTGTAGCGGCCGATTCATGCTAAGATACACCTCTTGTTTTGGCTTTAAAACTCACGAATACACTCACTTCTCGCCTTGAGGAACTCGAACCCCTGGACGGGGAAACGGTTCGGATGTATGCGTGTGGACCCACCGTCTACGACTACTGCCACATCGGAAACTTCAGGACCTTTGTTTTCCAGGACCTGCTTCGCCGCTACATCAAGTACCGGGGCTTTGCTCTCAAGCACGTCATGAACATCACCGACGTCGACGACAAGATCATCAAAAGCGCTCTGGAAGCGGAGGTTCCCATCCAGGAGTTCACCCAGCCCTATATCGAGGCCTTTTTCGAGGACATGGCCAGGCTGCAGATCGAGAAGCCCGAGCTGACTCCCTTTGCCACCGAGCACATCGACGAGATGGTCGAGCTGGTCAGTAAGCTCGAGGAAAAGGGCCACACCTACCAAAGCGACGGCTCCACCTACTATCGGATCAGCACCTTTCCCGCCTACGGGAAACTCTCCCGGGTGGACCTCTCCGAATCCCAGGGCACCGATCCCACCGATGCCGATGAGTACACCAAGGAGAACCCCCGGGACTTTGTGCTCTGGAAGGCCAAAAAGGAAGACGGGGAGGCCTCGTGGGAGACTCCCCTGGGAACGGGGCGGCCCGGATGGCACCTGGAGTGCTCCACCATGAGCATGAAGTACCTGGGCGAGAGCTTTGACATCCATTGCGGCGGAGTGGATCTGGTCTTTCCCCATCACGAAAACGAAATCGCCCAGAGCGAAGCGGCCACCGACAAGCCTTTTGTCCGCCACTGGATCCATTCGGAGTTCCTGCAGGTCGAGGGTGAGAAGATGTCCAAA
>JAYZBY010000053.1:0-5953 GCA_036338555.1 Acidobacteriota bacterium
AATTCCTATTTCAATTCGACGAACCTTTGTCAGTTGGCCTGCGGTATAGGGTCAGCAGGTTCCCTGTCAGTTGTCAGTTGTTAGTCTTTCATCATGCCTGAGCTACCCGAGGTTGAGACCATTCGAAGAGGACTCGAGCCTCATGCCGTGGATCAGACCGTGGTGGACCTCACGGCGGTCGACTGCAAGATCTTCAAGGTCCAGCCGGCGCGATTGCTGGAACATCTTCCCGGCCAGAAGATTCACGAACTGGATCGGAGAGGAAAATTTTTGATTGCCGGTCTGGACCGGCACTATCTTCTTTTCCATTTCGGGATGACGGGCCAACTGACCTTCCGTCATCCCGATCGACCTGATTCCGAAGGATTTCACCGTCATCCCGTGACGGGACTGCAGCGTACCCTTCAGCATGCACCGGATCGGCACACCCATCTGCAGATTCACCTGGAGGAGGGAGGGACATTGCTGTTTCGAGACATTCGCAAGTTCGGGAAGGTGTTCCTGTTGGAAAAAGGGCGAAATGTTCTGGCCGAATTCTTTGCAGGAATGGGCCTGGAACCCTTTTCTCCCTCCTATCATTTAGCCGCTTTTCTAGAAGGTTTTCGCAACCGGAAGGTGCGCATCAAGTCGTTGCTTCTGGATCAGCACTTTGTGGCGGGAATAGGAAACATCTATGCGGATGAAGCCCTCTTCCGGGCGGGGATTCACCCGGCTCGGAAAGTTCAATCCCTTCGCAGGTGGGAGAAGGAGTCTCTTTTTGAAGCCATTCCGGAGGTACTCAAAGAAGGAATCGAGCATGGGGGAACCAGCCTGCGGGACTATGTGCAAAGCGATGGTCAGATGGGGAGCCATCAGGAAAACCTGAGAGTCTACGGCCAGAAAGGCGAGCCTTGTTATCAATGTGAAACCCCCATTCAGAAAATCGTGATGAGCCAGCGGGGGACCCATTTCTGTTCCACCTGCCAGCCCCGTTCGGGACGAAGCCGGAGCAACAGGAGGTAAGGAGATCAAGGATGATAATCAAGGATTACACGTTGAATCTGAGCACCCAGGGCTATTGTCACGTCATCGATGTGACCGATGAGGTTCAGGGCAAGGTCAACGAGAGTGCCGTCCAGAGTGGCACCGTGACCATTTTTGTGGTGGGTTCGACTGCCGGTGTTACCGTCGTTGAATTTGAACCCGGCCTGGTCAAGGATCTGGAGGAGCTCTTTGACAAACTGGCTCCTCCCACTCGCGATTATCATCACGAACAGGCATGGCACGACGGCAATGGGTTTTCACATGTTCGAGCCTCACTGTTGAAGCCGTCTCTCGTGGTTCCCGTGGTTAGTGGTAAAATGCGGCTGGGTACCTGGCAGCAGATTGTGGTGCTTGATTTTGACAACGGTCCACGTACCCGCGAAGTGGCAGTACAGATAATGGGACTTTGAAATATCGAGTGCATCCTTTATCCAGCGACAATCAAATCGTCTTTTCATGATCCGGATCCTGTCTGACTCGATATAATTCTCAATTGCGTCCCACCATGAATGGTTTGTGCTGAAGATGGCGAGCAATTCAACCCTGCGGTTCAACGACCCAAGCCGAGAGTTCGGAATAGCCGGAGCGGGACGAGTCGCCCGGTCCCTGGGAAAGCTGCTGAACGATCGAGGCCAAAGGGTGGTCGCCGTGGCCAGCCGAAAGCCATCCCGGGCCCGGAACGCCGCGGCCTTTATAGGGAGTGGAGTTCAAGCCCTCACCTACGCGGAACTCGCCTCCAAAGTGGAAAGCATCCTGATCGCGGTTTCGGACGATTCGATCGCCGACGTCGCGACGACTCTGGCCCTGGACCTCAGGAAGGGAACCGTCCTGCACACCTCGGGAATTCATGGAACCGATGTGTTGGCTCCGTTGACAGAACAGGGAAACTCAGGCGCCGGACTTCATCCCCTTCAGACGATAGCGACTCCCGAGCAGGGCCTTGAAAAGCTTCCCGGTTCAACCTTTACCATTGCGGGATCGGGAAGAGCTGCCGGTTGGGCTGCGCAGATTATCAATTTGCTGGAGGGAGAGATTCTTTCCATTGATTCGGACCAGAAGCCGACCTATCATGTCGCTGCGGTCATGGCGAGCAACTATGTTGTTTCGCTGATTGACGCGGCGGTCCAGGTCATGGGAGCTGCCGGGGTGGAGCCTGAAGCCGCTCGACGCGCCTTGGCGCCGTTAATCGGGGCAAGCGTCGAGAACGCTCTGGGGCAGCCGGCGGAAGCACTCACGGGACCGATCCGGCGGGGCGACCTCCAGACCCTGGAGCTTCACCTGCAGGGTTTGGCTTCACTGCCGCCCAGCATCGATCAACTGTACCGTTCTCTTGGAATGCACACCGTTCAGGTGGCGCTCGAACAGGGTTTGGAAAGTGCCGATGCCGGCCAGGTCGAACATCTATTGAGGAAAGCAGAAACAGGGGGGCAAAACCAATGAAGCGCCTACGAGTTCCTGATGTGCAAAAAAAGAAGCAGCAGGGTGAGAAGGTGACGATGCTGACCGCCTATGATTTTCTCCTGGCCAGGCTCCTGGATGAGGCCGGTGTTGACATCCTGCTGGTCGGTGATTCGGTGGGGATGGTCCTGCTGGGTTTCGAGACCACCCTGCCGGTGACGCTTGAGATGATGATCCATCACAGCCAGGCCGTCAGCCGGGGAGCCCAGCGTGCCCTGGTGGTTGCCGACATGCCGTTTCTGAGTTATCAGGTCAGCCCTTCCGATGCCGTGCAAAATGCAGGTCGTCTGATACAGGAAGGAGGTGTGGCGGCCGTCAAGATCGAGGGCGGAAGAGTCATGGCGGATGTGACGCATCGTCTGGTGGAGGTGGGGATTCCGGTCATGGGCCATCTCGGACTTCTTCCCCAGTCGGTCCATAAGATGGGGGGCTTTCGTGTCCAGGCCAGGGACAAGGACACTGCCGAATACTTGGTGGAAGATGCAGAGATCCTGGAGGAGGCGGGTGCTTTCTCCATCGTTCTGGAGTCGATCCCGGCGGAAGTGGCCCGACAAGTGACTTCCCGGGTCTCCATTCCAACCATCGGGATCGGGGCGGGACCTCACTGTGATGGACAGGTACTGGTGAGTCACGATGCATTCGGGTTGTCTCACGGCAAGGCTCCCAGCTTTGTCAAACAGTATGCCCAGCTGGGAACCGATCTTAAGAAGGCTGCCGAGGCCTATATCTCCGAGGTCCGGGACGGTGATTTTCCATCCCAGGAGCATTGCTTCAACGGAGGTGCGGAGGCGAAATCTGAATGAGCCTGGAGGTGATCGAGACGGTCGACGCCATCCGAGAAAGACTTCAGCCCGTCCGCTTGTCTGACGATCTCATTGGGCTGGTTCCCACCATGGGAGCTTTTCACGAGGGCCATTTAAGTCTCATCCGGGAGGCCCGGCAGGACTGCGACACCGTTGTTGTCAGCGTTTTCGTGAATCCTCACCAGTTCGGCCCGGGAGAAGATTTCCGAACCTATCCTCGAACCCTGGAGTCCGATCTGGCTCATTGTGAGGAATTGGGTGTCGACCTCGTTTTCACTCCGAGTGTCAAAGAGATGTACCCGGCAGAACAGTTGACCTTTGTCGAGGTGGACCGCCTAGGCGATCATCTCTGCGGAGTGTATCGCGAGGGTCACTTCAAAGGGGTTGCCACGGTGGTTTTAAAGCTCTTGAACATCGTCCAGCCGGACCGAGCCTACTTTGGAGAAAAGGACGCTCAGCAACTGGCGATTGTTCGTCGCATGGTTCATGACCTCAATCTCCAGGTCCAGATCGTTCCTCTGTCGATTGTCCGTGAATCGGATGGATTGGCGATGAGTTCACGCAACCAGTACCTCCAGCCCCAGGAAAGAGAACGGGCCCCTGTGCTCTACCGGGCCCTTCAAATGGCCCAAAGGCAGATTGAGGCCGGCGAAACCGGATCCCACCTTATTCTGGGAGAGGCACGACGGGTTCTGGAAGAAGAACCTCTGATCGAAGTGGACTATCTGGATCTGGTGGATCCGGACGAAATGCAACCTGTCAGTGAGGTCACCGGGCCGGTCAGGGTGTGCGCTGCCATCCGCATCGGCTCGTCCCGATTGATCGACAATATTCTGTGTGGAACCGCTGACCGTTGACAACTGACAAGGTGCTTGTCGGGGCGCACGGCCGTACGCCCACGACAAGGTCGTTGTAGCGGCCGCTCTGTGAGCGGCCTTCCGGAATCGGCGCACTGAGGCGCCTCCCACACTCCGGACTCGAACGCACGAAGACACCACCTTTTTTTCCATTTGACAAGAACCCTTTACCCGCTGAGAATCGAGCTAAAAAAGGAGGAGTGATGGTGAAAAGAAAGAAGGGATCCCGTGAGGAAGATGCATGGTTGAGCGACGGTCAACTGACTCAGTGCTCGCGAGCTGACGAGGCCGGAACCTTCGATTCACCGGTTCCGACCCAGGTGGTTTCCAATGGTGAGTACATGCCCCAGCCCCAGTCGGAAAAGCAAAAGCAAGTGGAGGCCAGAATCGAGGAACTGGCGTCTTCGGTGAGTAAGAAACTGGGCATCAGCCGCCGCCGGTTCCTGATGGGCAGTGGTGGAATGGCGGCCTCATTTCTGGCCATGAATGAGGTGTTCGGACGCTTCTTCAACGTCACCCAGGCCGAAATGGTGGAGCCCTCAGTTTTTGCAGCCAACGGCATTCCTTCCAACCTGTTTGTCTTCGATGACCAGCTTCACGTGGTGAGGGAAAGCAGGGAACTGGGCAGCGGATTGAGAGCCATCGCTCAGGGTCCCACCACCCCGGGCCACAGTGCCAATCCCTTTAATCCTGAGGGCCTTCCTGATGAACGGGGAGAGACCTGGAGGCCCTGGAATCCCGCCTTGACGGGTATGGACTTCGAGCCGGAAATGTTCCATCTGGTGCAGTTCATCAAGGATGTGTATCTGGATAGCCAGGTCACGGTCGGTCTTCTGAGCAACGTGACGGCCTCCATAATCTCGGTCGGCCCAGAGGAGCGCCGCCCTCCCAAGAACATTGAGGAATCCTTTTCCGGGGAGATTCTGACGGCTGCCCAGACCGTGGGTGTCAGAAATTTTGTCAACGAGATTGCCGGTTCGACCCGTCTGCTGGCACATGGACTGCTCTACACCGGCGTGGGCAATCTGGACTTCGTTCAATACCAGATCGAGGAGTATCAACCTGATTCCTGGAAGGGCTACACCATCTCCTATGCGGCCAAGGTCGATGAGGATCCGGAGAGTCTGATGCGCCGCTGGCGATTGGACGATGAGCAGGTGGCCTACCCGACCTATGAGTTGATTTCCAGGAATCAGGAGAGGCTCAAAGCGACCCGGCCCGGTTTTGGTAATATTTGCGTTCACAAAGGCCTGGCACCCAACGAGCAGGCGACCCCCGAGATTGGACACCCCGCGGATATTCCCAAGGCCGCAAGGGACTGGCCCAACCTCAACTTCATTATCTATCACGCCTGCATCCGTCCCCGTTTTTTCATGTACGAGTCGCTCCAGGAAATCGAGTCGGGAGCCCTGAGAGCCGGTGTCCCGGATATAAGCTGGACGACTGAGTTTGCCCAGCTGGCCGCCGACCTCCCCAACGTTTATGCGGAACTGGGAACGACCTGGGCCTCGACCGTCATTACCTTCCCCACTGTGGCGGCCCATCTCCTGGGGCAGCTGTTGAAGTTTCTGGGAGAGGATCGAGTGGTTTTCGGCTCGGATTCTGTCTGGTACGGTTCTCCTCAGTGGCAGATCGAAGCCCTGTGGCGCTTTGAAATTCCCCGGGACATGCAGGAGAAATACGGCTACCCGGAACTGACGGAGACGGCCAAGCGCAAGATTCTGGGCCTCAATTCCGCCCGTTTGTATGAGCTCCAGTCTACCGCCACGGTGCAGCCTGGCGGGGACTATCGTCCGGTACCCAGGGACTACC
>JAYZBY010000054.1:0-14824 GCA_036338555.1 Acidobacteriota bacterium
CGGCCTCCTTCCGCACCGGATGGGATGAACTATCTGGAATATTTTTATCCGGGAACGATTGTCCTGATTATCCTTTTCACTGCTATTTTTTCCACGATTTCAGTGATTGAAGATCGCCGGGAAGGTTTTTTGCTCTCTGTATTGGTTGCTCCCATGTCCCGATCCGGATTAGCCCTGGGGAAAATTCTAGGTGGCGCAACGCTGGCTTTTATTCAAGGCCTTCTGTTTGTCCTGGTAGCTCCTTTCATCGGTATTCCTATGGACCTGCAAAAGGTTGTACTCCTGGCCGGAGTCCTGTTCATGACAGCGTTTTCACTGACAGCACTGGGTTTTGCCTTGGCCTGGCGAATGGATTCCACCCAGGGTTTTCACGCAGTGATGAATCTTTTGCTTTTTCCCATGTGGCTGCTCTCGGGTGCGGTGTTCCCTCCTTCGGGGGCTTCCACCTGGGTGGAATGGATCATGAAGATCAATCCCCTGGCCTATCAGGTGGCCGCGGTACGGCACATATTCTATGGAGAAGGTCCGTATCTGGAGGCTGAATTGCCGTCTTTGGGTCCGGCCCTGCTGGTGAGCGTTGCCTTTTGCGTGGTGGGTTTCGTAGCCTCGTTTCTGGTAGTCCGTGCCACTGGGACTAGCCGGGGTGGTAGTTGAGTTGATTTCGATCCTGGACCTGCCGGCCTTGAACGCCAGCCTCAACGGCACCAGTGGCGTGTTGCTGATTCTGGGTTATGTTTTCATTCGACAAAAGAAGGTGAATCTGCATAAGGCCTGTATGCTGGGGGCCTTCTCCACCTCGATTCTGTTTTTGATTTCCTATCTCACCTACCACTACTTCACCGGTTCCAAGGCCTTCCTCGGTGAGGGATGGATCCGTGTTTTTTACTTTACGATTCTTATCTCTCACATCGTCCTTGCAGCGGGAATTGTACCGCTGGCCATCATGACTCTGGTACGGGCATGGAAAGGAAGCTTCGAAAGGCATCGAAGCATTGCCCGCTGGACCCTTCCGCTCTGGCTGTATGTCTCCGTTACTGGCGTGATCGTTTATTGGATGTTGTATCAGGGCCCGTGGAGTTAGCTGCGCTAACCAGGATGATACATGATCCGGGCTAGGCTACTATGGAGTTCCGGCCTGCTTGAGCAGTTCGACGATTTCGGAATGACCCGCCACTGCCGTCGCCATGGAGGCGGTGATACCCGTTCCGGTTTTCAGGCTGACATCCGCACCGCCATCAAGAAGGGCTTGCACAATTTCAATCTGTCCTCGACCCGCTGCATTCATCAGGGCGGTCCGTCCATCCCGGGTCCTTGTGTTGACATCCACCCCGGCCTGCGACAAGGAATGCACCCTCTCAATTTGGCCGTTTTGTGCTGCGGCTATCAAATCCGAAAGAGTTTTTTGTTGAGCCCTATTGAGAAGCCTCGCGATTGAGCTTCGACCTCCTGCCTGGATATAGGCCGTTTTTCCCTCTCCGTTTTTGGCATTAATATCGGCACCTGTGCTGATTAAGGCCTCCACCATCTCTACGGAGTCGGCCCTCGCCGCATCCATCAAGGCAGTCTGTCCATTCTTGTTTTGGTCTTCACTCGCGCACCCGCCCTGAGCAGGGCTTGAAGCGTTTCAAAAACACCTCTTGCCGCCACTTCCATCAAGGCCGTCCTGCCATCGTTGTCTTGTGCGTTCACATCGGCGCCGGCATCGAGTAGGGTTTGGAGAATGTCTGGCTGAGGAACGGAAAGGGCCCTCATCAAGGCCGTCTTTCCGCTGTTGTCTTTTACATTGGTATCGGCGCCCGCATCCAAACAAGGTTTTGATAGTGTCGATAGCGCCTAAATCCGTCGCCTGTGCCAGGGCGGTCATGCCGCTACTGCTTTGACGTTCACATCGGCACCGGCGTCCAGCAATCCCTTAACGGTCTCGGTTTGACCGTACCTGATGGCTTCGTTCAATGGAGGATTGACATCCTGAGGCTCCGAATTCACGTCTGGTTGTGAACAGGCGGTCAGCGGTCCCACGAGTCCCGCCAACAGAGCGATGATCAACCTAGTTGGTCTCATATAGTCCATTATGCCATGGATGGGGGAGGCAGAAGGATGAAAAGGCGGGTAGTCTTTTGGGCGGGCTGGCAGCGGCCGGACTCAGGCCACTTCGGTGATTTTCTTTTCTTTCTCCTCGAATTGTTCGATTTCCTTGTCGGAAATCTTAACCCGGCGGCCCGTGGTTTTGTAGTAGTGGGGATGTTGAGCTTTCACTGAATTGTATACTTCATCCCAACACTCCGCGCACTCTTCCACGTGGGAGAGAAAACGTAACTTATCGTCCACGTCCAATTGATCGGTGAGGAAGCGTTTCAATAGCTTCCGATGACAATTTGTCATGTTCTTTCGACACTCCTTGATTCAAATGTCTCTGTTATAAGAAGATTCTTTTGAAGAAAAGTTTCAATTTTTCTCAAAATAGGGGTCCGAAAATCCTAGCCCCATCAACTTTTTCCAGTTCTTTGTTGTAGACAGTTCCTCAAACTAAAGAACGTGAAATGCGAAACGTGGAACATGAAACGTGGAACATGGAACGCGCTGGTCGAAGACCAGCGCTGACACTACTTGGCTCGTTCCAGGTAACGGCCTTCGTAAGGATCTACCCGGACCACCTCACCGGTACGAATAAAGGGGGGAACTTGGATGACCACGCCGGTCTCCAGGGTAGCGGGTTTGGGAGAGTTATTGGCAGTAGCTCCCTTCAGTTCGGGTTCAGTTTCCACGACCTTGAGTTCCACCATGGCCGGGAGTTCGATCGTAATGGGTTTTTCTTCAAGAAACTCCACCTGAACCTTGGTTCCTTCCTGAAGATAGTTGTGGAAGTCTCCCAGGATCTCCTGATCGATGGGAAACTGTTCAAAGGTCTCCGTGTTCATGAAGTAGTAAAGGGCGCCGTCCCGGTAGAGGTACTCCACTTCCTGCTGGTCCAAAGTAGCACGCTCCACGTTCTCTTGAGATTTGAACCGGTGTTCATAGGAGGCTCCGGTGCGCAGATTTCTCATTAGTACACGCACGATGGCCGCTCCTTTACCGGGGGCTCGATGCTGAAACTCTAGAACACGGTGGGGAACGCCATCGTGAATGAGAATCATCCCTTTCCGAATCTGGGTCGCAGAAATCATGGGCCGCTACCATAGCAAAGGGCCCGGGCGAAGTTCAAATCGCAGAACAGACCAACAGACCACAGACCGACAGACAAGAAGAATCCAGAATACAGAATAAAAAGTCCAAAGTGTGGGAGGCGCCTCAGTGCGCCGATCCCGGAGAGCCGCTCATAGAGCGGCCGCTACAACTGGGTAGAAAATTCGAAATTCGAAGTCCCGACGTGCGCAGTACGCTTCTCCTGACCACAGCACCACTGCACGAAGACACGAAATCGCCCTGTGCTAAGATGAGCGGCGATGGACCATGAGCAACTCGAGGTGGATGTGCTGTTCGTGGGTGCCGGCCCTGCTAGCCTGGCAGGTGCCCTGCATCTTTCTCACCTGATTCGAGATCATAATGAGGCGATTCGGTCGGGAACGAAGGCGGGGGAGAAGCTCGAGGATCTGACGTTGCTGGTGGTGGAAAAGGGTAGAGAAATCGGCTCTCATGCCTTGAGTGGAGCTGTTGTTGATCCCCGGGCCTTTGATGAACTGCTGGACGGAGTGACCAATGAACCCCCTCCTTACGACGCGCCGGTTGACGACGACGCACTTTACATTCTGACTCGTAAGGGCAGCTTTCGTTCCCCCATTACCCCGCCCCCCCTTCAGAATCACGGTTACTATGTGGCCTCTTTGGGGAAACTGGTGAAATGGATGGCTGAGTTGTGCGAGACCAACGGGGTTGAAGTCTATCCTGAATTTCCAGCTGTGGAGCTGTTGTATGAGGGGGAATCGATTGTCGGAGCGCGGATGGGCGATAAGGGAATCGACAAGGACGGCAACCCCAAAGCCAACGCCGAGCCGGGAATTGATGTGCGGGCCAAGGTGACGGTACTGGGTGAGGGACCTCGGGGAACACTGGCGAGACAAGCCGAGCAGCGCTTGAAGCTAAACGATAAGTGCCATCCTCAGATTTATGCCGTTGGAGTGAAAGAGATCTGGAAAGCCTCCCGTGAAATCCGGCCCGGGCTGGTCTACCACACTCTTGGTTTTCCATTGGGAACCCGGGAATTTGGCGGTGGCTTTATCTATACCATGAGGGACAACCTGGTTGACCTTGGCCTTGTGGTAGGCCTTGATTATAAGGACCCTTCACTTGACGTTCATCACCTGTTTCAGCAGTTCAAGCACCATCCTTTTGTTCGAGATCTGCTCGAGGACGCCAAGATACTGTCTTATGGGGCCAAGGCAATTCCTGAAGGAGGGTACTATTCCATGCCCCGTCTTTATGCAGACGGGTTGCTCATTACGGGAGATGCAGGGGGGTTCCTGAATGCCCAGCGTTTGAAAGGGATTCACCTGGCCGTTAAATCAGGAATGCTGGCGGCAGAAACGATTTTCGAGGCCCTGCTCCACAAAAACTATTCCGCCGATCAACTCAGCGCCTTCACCGATGGTTTCGAGGGAAGCTGGGCCAAACAGGAACTCTGGAAGGTGCGAAATTTTCGCCAGTCCTTTCAGAGAGGATTCTGGACCGGAATGATTCATGCCGGATTTCAGTTTCTCAGCAATGGAAGGGGGTTAAGGGATCCCTTCCCCACCCAGGCCGGACACACCTTGATGAAACGTCTCAAGGATGATTGTGGGGAAGCGGGTGATGAGGTGGACTTTGATGGGCAGCTCACTTTTGACAAGTTGACCGATGTATTCTATTCAAACACCGCTCACGAGGAGGATCAGCCCTGCCATCTGAAAATTCTGGACTTTGATGTCTGTCACAACCGTTGTCAGGTGGAGTACGGAAATCCCTGCCAGCATTTTTGTCCTGCCCACGTTTACGAAATGGTCGAACAGCAGGACAAGTCTCGTCTGCAGCTGAATTTCAGCAACTGCGTGCACTGCAAGACCTGTGACATCATGGACCCCTATCAGATTATTGTTTGGACTCCACCTGAAGGGGGTGGTGGGCCGGATTATAAGAATATGTGATTTCGTTTTTTCGTTCGTTCGTTCATTTTCTCCACGCCGAGGAGGTCGACCACACGCAACACAATCAGGACGGATCATGGCACCGATGCAGCAGAGCGGGTGTGAGAAAGGCGGGCTGAAAAGCGGCTGCTACATGATTGTGCCCTGACCCGCTGACCCCACAAAAAAACGAAAAAACGAATCGTCAGAGGATAGGAACGACGATCCCTTGTCAGTGGTCAGGGGTCAGAACCCCCAACTCCTCCAGCTCCTCCCTCAGCCTGCCTTCCCCCTTGAAAACAAGGCCCTTCATCCCGGCTCGTTCCGCCCCTTGGATATTTTTAACCAGGTCATCCACCAGAAGGGACCCCTCAGGCGAAGCTCCTGATTTCTGGAGAGCAATCCGGTAAATCTCAGGATCGGGCTTGAGGTGACCGACCTGATAAGAAAGTACGTAGTCATCGAACTCCCTGATGAGGGGATGAACTCTTAAAAGATAACCAAACTGCATCTCATTGGTATTGGAAAGCGCGATGACCCGGTGGTGTTCCCTCAGCTGTTGAAAGAGCCCCGATGAAAGAAGACCAATGGAGCCCTCCTCGTCCACAACCAGTGAGCTTTCCCAGATTTTTTCGAATGCTTCAAGGGAAACATCAATCACTAGCAGGTCCTTGATCTGTTGGAAAAATTCCTCGGTGGTGAGCCGGCCTTTTTCGTAGTCGAGGATGCCCGGATGGTTGTTCAGACGATCGGTGATCTGGTTGGCCGAGAGTCCATTCAATTCGGAAAGGGTGGTGAGTGCCGGCTCGTAATCGAGTCCCACCAGCACCCTCCCGATATCCAGAAAGATGGTGTGAAACTTCACTTTTGGGTCCCAGCTAAACTCGCGAAATCTTCCTTTCGAAAGATGCGAATTCCGGCTTCCACGGCCAGCCAGATTGAAAGGACCAGGATCACTCCGCCCATGGTCAGTAATAGATAGGTCTCGTCGTTCCAGAAGTCTCGGATCTTGATCAGCATGGCCGTCAGGGTGGTAATCAGCATGAAAATCATGGGGCCGGCCGTATACCAGTAGGGGCGTTTCCGTTGCATGAGGTAGAGAGTGACGGTGAGAAGCGTCAGGCCTCCCAGGACCTGATTGGTGGTGCCAAAAAGTTGCCATAAAGCTAACCCGGCGGCTTGTCCGTCCACTTCATAAAAGGCAAAAAATCCGATCACGAAAACCGCCAGGAATGAGGCAAGATAGCGGTTGGAAAGCGCCGGAATGTGCAGTGTCTCCCCCATTTCCGAGATGTTGAATCGAAGCAAACGTGTTGCTGAGTCAAGTGTGGTCAAAGCAAACGAAATCGCTACCAGGGCTATGAATGCTTTTCCGATCTCCAGAGGGATCCCTAGCTGATTGATGAAGAGAGCGGATCCGTCGATAAAGGCCCTCATGTTGGGTCCCAGACCGTCAGCCGACTCCCAGGAACTGTAGTGAGCCAGCCATAGATCGCGGGTCAGAAAGCCGGCCGTACATGCCAGTACCGAAGCTAATCCCAGCAGTGACTCTCCAATCATGCCGCCGTAACCGATCAGGGTGGCATCACTTTCCCGGTTGATTTGTTTGGCGGTGGTTCCTGAGGACACCAGTCCATGAAAGCCGGAAATGGCGCCGCAGGCGATCACAATGAAGACAAACGGAAACAGAGGGGGTGCGCCCACGGGATGGGTTTGGATCGCGGGTGCAGCGAATTCGGGTCGCAGGACGAAAAAACCAAGAAAAATCGAAACCAAGCCCAGATACAGCAGCAAGGAGTTGATGTAATCTCGTGGTTGCAGCAGCAACCACACCGGAAGCACCGAGGCGATGAAGCTGTAGATCAGTAAAAGGACGCTCCAGCGGCCCAGGCTCAAATCGATGGTTGGCAACCTGATCCCAATCCAGATGCTGACAAGGGTGATGATGAAGACGACCCACGTCACGCGCCAGATGGAAACATTTTTCTTGTAAACTAACCAGCCGACTCCCAGGGCCAAAATCATCAAGGTAGTGGAAGGATAAATGGCTTCCGGATTGTAGGCGGTACTCAAAAGCGTGGCACAAACGTGCACGAACACACCCATGGCAAGGGCAATGAGAAAAAAGATGATGATGTGAAATAGAGTCTTGGCTCTGCGGCCAATAATGGATTCGGCCACCTTGCCGACCGACATTCCCCGGGCACGCATGGAAATGACCAGAGCTCCAAAGTCATGGACGGCGCCAATAAAAAGCGTTCCCAGAACCACCCACAACATGGCAGGCACCCAGCCCCAGATGACAGCGATGGCCGGTCCCAGCATGGGAGACAGCCCGGCGATGGAAGCGTAGTGGTGTCCGAAAAGGATGTATTTATTGGTTGGAACGTAGTCGACCCCATCCTGGAGTTGGTGGGCAGGAGTCGCGATTTCGGGATTCAGTTGAAAGATACGGACTGCCAGGTGCTTTGCGTAGAGATGATAGCCAGCCAGGTAGAGAACAAAACAGCCAAGGGTCGCAAGAATCGGAGCCATGCCTTTGATCTACTCGTAGACAAAGAGGTATTCCTTGAAACCGTTTCTGAGCAGAAAGGAATTACAGACGCGGAAATGTGGCATCAGATGATTGAGATCGGTTTGCTGATACCCGGGGCAGGGCCGCAAGACGGTAGATCCCGCCTGGTACTGGAGGCTTTCCTGGTCCTGGATCCTGAAGGTTGTGGGTTTTTCGGGAATATGTTTCAAGGTGGAGATCAGTGAGAACAGCAGTGTCCCTTTATTGCAAAAGTTGCCCAGGTGACTGATCAGGGATTTGAATTCATCTCGTTCCAGGTAATTGAAAATGTCCCAACTCATAATAATGTCGAAGCGAGTATTCTGAGTGTAGGGCAGCAGGTAGTCGAAAACTGTTTGGTAAGTGAATCCATCCTCCGGGGAGAAATAATCAAAGGAGCTGAGAGTATGATAAAGATCTTCTATATATATCTTGCAGGAAAACTGCGAGAAAAAATCGACATTGGCTCCCAAGGCAGGCCCCAGGTCCAAAATATTGTATTTTTTCTCGTGTCGAAGCTGATAATAAAGGACGTTAAGTGCTAAAGAAGTGTTGACGTCAAGCTCCGAAGAAGTGAGCTCAATCGGTTCTTGTTTAGTTTTCACACCCAACGGAGGCATCCATTTGTTCATGCTCGGGATGAAGACGTGTCGGTTTCCAGGTCAAGTCCTCTTTGTCCACTCTCTGCTTCATCTTTCTTGGCGTCCTGTTTCCCGGAGTCGCCTGTTTCTACCTTAAAGGATTCCGATTGTTTGGTGGGAGCTTCCTTCAAAATGGGTTGCCGACCTTCGCCCCTGGCATCCATATCGATACTGCCCTTGAACTTGGCCCCATCCTCGAGGTTGACCCGCGGTGCAGTCATGTTTCCACGCACCACCCCGGATTGTCGAAGCACGATCTTCTCATCTCCAAAAAGATTGCCTTCGACTTCCCCCTCGATACTGATGACTTTTCCGTAAATATCCGCCTTAATGCGTCCATTCCGCCCGACCGTGATGTTGTTGTTCTTCAGGTCGATTGTCCCTTCAACCTGGCCTTGGATCATCAGATCCCCTTCACCGGCCAGAGTACCCTTGATGTTGATGGAAGGACCGATTATTGCCCGTTCCGTTAATTGTTCCATGGGACTTTCCCGAACTAATGGGGTTTCGAATTCAGGACTTTCGTTCTCGGGTTTTTTCCACATACGTAACGTTGTTCTTGGCGCCTGGGCTCTTTTCTATAATTATTCGTGCCCCTAAGTCAAGTGGATGAACTCCCGTCTACAGCATTCACATGGGTCCAGTCAGGGCACGGGATTCGACTAGTTTACAGGGGCCAAATCATTGGGATTGTGATGCTTGCGACGATCCATAAAATGAAGTTCAAGGGAGCGCCTACCTTGAGAAAGTCGGAAAACCGGTATCCCCCCGGGCCGAAGATAAAGAGGTTGGTCTGATAACCAATAGGGGTCATGAAACTAGCAGAGGCCGCGAACATGACAGCCATCACCAGAGGTTTGGGGTTGAGCTGTAATTGTTGAGCTGTCGAAAGAACAATCGGAATCATGAGTACAGCGGTGGCATTATTGCTCATAAACGAGGTGAGTAAGGAGGTGAACAGATAGATACCTGAAAGTACTGCCCAGGGGCCCCAGAGGTGCAAGTTGGCGGTTAATTCAGTGGCAAAAAAGGTTGCGAGGCCCGTATTTTCCATGGCTGATCCCAATGGAATCAGACAGGCCAGCATCACGATGGTTTGCCAGGAAATGTGGCTGTACAGGTCATGCAGTCTCAAGCAACCTGTCAGCAGCATCAGGCCCGTACCCATCACGGCGGCCTCTACGATGGTCAATAAATTAAATGTCACCAGCAAAATAATGGCCAAAAAGATACCCACTCCGTAGTAAATCTTGTCCTGACGAACGGATTTGTGACGCACTTCCTCAAACACCAGAAAGTCGGGAGAATGTCTCAATGTTTCAAGCTGGTCACGACTGGTCAGGATGAGGAGGGAGTCCCCGTACTCCAGTCTTATTTTGCCGATTCTTTCGCGGATGGTACGTCCATGGCTTCGGATTGCCAAAGCATTGGCATTGAAGGTTTGGCGAAAATTGACTTCCTTGAGGGTACTGTCGACCAAACGGGAAGTCGGGGAGATAAAGGCTTCGACCAATACGATATTTTCATCTTCCAGATCCTGATCTTTGACGGTTAACGCCTTGATGGTGACTCCCTGGGAGTTTTGGACCTGTAAAAGAGACTGAGGATCGCCTTGAACCAGCAAGGTATCTCCCGCCTCAAGCCTGGTTTGCTGGGCCGAGGGGAGTAATCTGGACGTCCCTCTCAAGATCTCAACCACCTCCAGTCCGTATTTTTCGCGGAAGGTGGTTTCAGCGATGGACTTACCAATGAGAGGTGAGTTATCGCTCAGAATCATTTCCGTAACAAAATGACGCAGTCGATACTCTCGGATGAGACCGCCTGATTTGCGGGAAGGAACCAGATGATAACCGACAAAAAGGAGATAAAGGCTTCCAATCAAAAAAAAGATCAGTCCAACCGGGGTGAATTCGAACATTCCAATCTGCCAGTCCAGGTGTTCCTTGGCCAGCGAGTAGACCAGAAGATTTGTGGAGGTGCCAATTAGCGTGCAGGTACCGGCCACGATGGCGGCGAAAGACATGGGCATCAGGAACTTGCCTGGATCCATGTTCTTTTCCCGGGCAACCGCCATGGTCAGAGGCAAGAAAAGAGCCACTGCTGCCGTGTTGTTGATAAAGGCCGATAGCAGACCGACTGCTGCGATGATCGCAAACAATAGTCTGAACTCACTCTCCCGGGCCAGATCCACCAATTTGTTGGCCACGTAGCTCAGTGCACCAGTGGACTCGAGTCCATAGCTCAGAGCCAGCATACAGGCCACGGTAACGGTAGCAGGGTTGCCGAACCCGGCAATGGCCTCCTCCGGGGAGACCAGCCGAAATGCTACCAATGCGCTCAGTATGAGGAGGCTCACCTTGTCCACCGGAAACACCTCAAAGGCAAAAAGGATCACCGATGCGGCCACGATGGCGGCGAGTAGTAGCATTTCAAAAGTCATTTCGCCTCAAAGGATACACCGTTTCGTTTTTTCGTTCCTTCGTTTTTGTGTGCGGTGGTGTTGTGGTCAGGAGCCAGGAGAAGCACGCTTCGCGCCTTAACCCGGATTATGCATAAATTGTCTACTGCAGTGCCACCCGCCTTCATCTGAGGAACGAAGAATCATCCGCGCTGACTGTGTTGTGCTTCCTTGGGCTCCTCTGCGTACTGCAAGAGTACCCCTGCGGGGCCCTGCATCGCACGCCG
Source organism: Acidobacteriota bacterium (assembly GCA_036338555.1). Classification (GTDB taxonomy): domain Bacteria; phylum Acidobacteriota; class UBA6911; order RPQK01; family JADFOI01; genus JAPYTY01. The sequence goes on from JAYZBY010000054.1 coordinate 10,977, forward strand.
GGATTTCGAATTTCCTAACCAGTTGTAGCGGCCGCTCTGTGAGCGGCCTGTCAGCTGTCAGTTTTTTCCAGCAACGACAGGACCACTTGGTTCCAGCCTTCAGGTCCGGGTGCCTGTGCGATGCGAGCTGAGGGGAGCTGAGTTTTCAAAGGCGATTGACTATGGGGATTGGGTATCACAACAGCGAGGTGGACGGCTTCGAGCATGCTCAGATCATTCTCACTGTCGCCCAGACCGATGGTTCGGACGGCTTCCTGGTGATTGAGCTTATAGAGCTCAAGGAGTTGAGTCACGGCTTGTCCTTTGTTGGTGTCGCCTCCGAGGTGTAGAAACCTTCCCCCTTGGGTGAGTCGCAGGCCCAGTTTTTTAGCTTCTTCTGCCAGTTGGGTTGAATTGAAGGATTCGTTCAGGACTCGGAAAGGAAGATCAAACTCCCGATCGAGCGAAAGCTTAGCCCGGTCCTCGTTGAGTCCCGTGATGGCAGCCAGTCTGGATGGCGTCATCTCGGCAAAGCTTTCGACCTTCAAGTTGAGACTTTCAGCAAGCTCGGAAAGAGACTCCTGAAGTTGGGGGTAGGATGGAGCATGGGAGATAACCAGAAACCGACCGGCTTCTCTTGTCTCCAGCCCAATCGAAGAGAAGTAATCCTCGGGAATGAAGATCCCCCCTCCGTTCTCTACAATGAAGGGATCTTGATTATCGATTTCCAGGCGAAAAGGGATGAGCTCGGCGGCGGTCTTGCTGGTCGAGAGAATGAGAGGGACGTGTGCCGCCTTGAGCTTGCTCAAGGCCGGCCAGGCAGGAGAATAATCGTAGGTGCGATGGTCCAGAAGCGTTCCATCCAGGTCGGTAATGAAGATCTGAAACATGGGAGACGGACTTTATGCCGGAACTTCTCGATAGGAGAGGGGGTCGGGCTTTCCCGCTTCCTGGAATCCGCGAAGTCGTAAAAGACAGCTGTCGCAGCACCCGCAGGAAATCTCCTGGCCCTGGTAGCAGGACCAGGTCAGATGAAAAGGTGCTTCCAGCTTCACTCCTTGTTCAACGATCTCCTTTTTTCTGAGATGGATCAGAGGGGTCATGATTTGAATCGAGGTGTCGGGCTTTGTGCCCTCTTCAATGACCGAAGCGAAGGCCTTGAAGAACGATTCACGACAATCCGGATATCCGGAACTGTCTTCCTGAACGGCTCCGATATAAATCGAATGAGATCCCAGAACCTCAGCCCAGCTGGTGGCGATCGAGAGCATGTTAGCGTTGCGAAAGGGAACGTAGGAAACAGGAATTCCTTCCCGATCAAGTTCTCCCTCGGGCACCTCCAGAGAGGAATCGGTGAGGGCTGAGCCGCCTATTTCGCTGAGGTGAGTGATATTCGAGACCAGTCGCTGGGAGACCTGGTAATGATCCGCAATCCTGGTAAAAGCCTCCTCTTCCCGCTTGGCGGCGAGTTGACCATAGTTGACATGCAAGAAGGCCAACGGCAAGCTGAGAGAGTGAGCCACGGCGGCAGTAACACAACTATCAAGACCCCCGCTCACAAGACAAACCGCACCACTCATGCTGTGATTCTAGCACGTGTGTCGGGGGACAAGGCACTGATGCAGAGTGGCTTGTCCCTGTTACAATAGTGGGCCCATGGAAGGCACCGATGGAGGGCTGATTGATTTGACCCATCAGTTCTTCAAGTACTATCCGGACTATCTGTTTTGCAGGACGCTTGCCTTCAATATCACAACCAACGTAACGACCCATGAAGACGCCCTTGAAATCCTGATCAGCAAGGCACGGGCGGCGGATCAGAATCGGGAACAGATTTCTGAAAAACTGGATCGTCATAGTGTCAGGATTGCGGAAGGGCCGGCTCGTATCAGGGAGCTCTCGTTGAGAGAAATCATGGGACAGGAAGATGGGGTGCTCACCGAGATTGTGAATTTTTACCTCAAGCATCCCCACGCTCATGGTCGGACCAAGAAGAGTCGACTGCTGCCCCGCTACGTCCGCACTTTTTTTTTGAGTGCCTTGATCGGCCACTCCAAGCGCCGGGGCCTGGATCTCGACTATAACGCCTTTTTTGACATGCTTACCTTGCTATAGGATCCGTGATATTGAAGAAATCGACCCTTCTCATTATCTGTTTGCTTCTTTTGATGTTGGTAGCCTCTGTGGTGATGATGCGATCTTATGAATTGGATCTGGTCCACGGAGTGGTTTTGAACACGCTGATCCAGAAGGGTCCCGGCAACTATTCCGATCGAAAGGTCCGGGAAACCTTCCAATCAGCTCGGGCAGCGGCGGAACGTGAGGACCGGAGCCAGGCCTACCTGGAAGAGTTATTCGCTCTTTCACAGCGGCTGGAGAAGATCCAGGAGCTTAGCAGAGATGAAATGGAGGAGATCCTCGATTCGCTCGATCCAGCAATGAAGTAGAAAATCCGAAATCCGAAGTCCTAAAACCGAAACATTCCAATTTTCGACCAGCGTGTTTCACGTCTCACGTGTCCGGAATGTGGGAGGCGCCCCTACTTCAGGCTGTAAGACCTCGCTCCGAAGGAGCGACAGAGTCTGGCTCAGGGCGTCCCGCCCTGGGACAGTTTGCTTTGTGTTTTTGTGCCCTTGTGGCGAAAATTCTGTGTCTTGGTGGTGAACATTCGGCCAGGGTGGCTATGCTAACATGACCCGGTGCAGTGTCCCCGTTGTCAGGTTAAAATTTCCGGAACTCATTGTCCCAACTGTGGGTTCACCCAAGCCTATTCTGAAAACAGGGCCCAACCATCGGAGAAGCCGGAATCGGGACCCCAGGCTTTCTCTGACTCTCAGCTGGTGGCGAAGGAACAGGCGGGAACTACCGATTGGCGTTCGCAGATCAAGCGCAAGGTGGGTGAGCATACCGGCAACCTGGCTCCGGATGGAAGTCTCTATCAGCCGGATAGGCCCAACCAGGAAAGCGAGGACGCCGGAGGTTCCCTTTTTGACTATAAATTGTCGGAGCCGGGTAACAAGACGCGAATGCCAAAGGTGGTCCGGTTCAGCAGGAAGGGAAGTGCCTCATCCGAGTTCACGGAAAAGCCGCTGATTCGCACTCCCGTGGGTTCTCCGGGCACCATCCGACCTCAGGTGCCAAAGCAACAGGCATTGACCCTGAATGTTCCCCTGGCACCTCCTGAGGCTTCTTCTCCGGCTGTGGGGAAGAGAGGTGAGTCCACAGAGATCGGCATTTCAAATGAAGTGATTCTCTCGCGGCTTTTGGCCGGAATGATCGATCTGGTGTTTCCCTTTTTGATCGCTTTAATCTTCACTCTATCGGCATCCTACATCTTGAATTTTGAACTTATTTCAACCAGTTCAGTACGTTTGGGGGTGTTGTTCTCGATTTGTTTCTTTTTTCTCAATTCCTTCTTTTTTTTGATCCTGAGCGGCCAAACTCCCGGCATGTATTTAACCGACTTACAGCTGGTTGGAGAGGACTCCAAAGAAGTATCATTTCCTGCACTTATGCTGAGAGTGTTCCTGTTCCTGCCTCTGGCGGTAACTGTTCTGGGACTGTTTTGGTGTGTGGGAGATCCCTGGTGCCGGTGTGCCCATGACCGCATTTCCAGAACTCGAATCATTCCGATTGATCCCGAGAATTAGACCTTCGGAGGGGATATTTCCTCCAAGAATTGATTCAGCAGGTTCTCCAAATGGGGCCGACACTTGAACGCCACATCAGGGTCGCTGACGAAGGTGTTTACAATGTGAGACATGGCCCAGACCAGGTCTTCCGAGGTGGACGCCTTGAAGACGGAATCGTGCAGGTAGTTCAATGCCTTTTCAAAATCCTTTTCGTGGAGAAATCGCTTGAGCGGAAAA
>JAYZBY010000055.1:0-22721 GCA_036338555.1 Acidobacteriota bacterium
TGGCCTGATCCAGTGTCGTTTCGAAGTCGGAATAGAACTGGACAAGACACTGGTTTTTCGCCTTGGCCAGTTCGGTCTCGGAAACGGGATCTCGCGTGAGCTGGGATAATTCCTCGAAGATCATCGATTCCGCTTTCTCCAAATCCCCCTCCTGGTGCAGTTCCGCAGCGATGAAGAAAAGATAGGGATCGAAGCTTTCCGCAAACTCGGTGCTCGCGACGGAAGCCACGCGCTCTTTGTCCACCAGTCGGCGATAGAGCCGGGAAAGCTTTCCCTCCGACAAGATGGCATCAAGCACTCTCAAAGCGTAATGCTCAGGCTGGTGAACCGAAGGTGCTGGAAAAGCCAGAAGGATTCTGGGGGTTTGGGTCGGCATGGTCATCTGGATGCGAACCTGCCGCTCTCGCCGGGGTTCTCGAAAAGAGTTGTCCCCCGGAGGGGCAAAGGAGGGCAAGTCAGCAAAGAGCTGCTCAATCTGGACCAGAGTTACTTCGACCTCTAGGTCTCCAATCAGGACCAGGGTGGCATTGTTGGGACTGTAAAACTGGCGATAGTGTTCGATGATCTGTTCTTGACTGATCGAGACCACATCCTGGTAGTTGCCGATGACGGGAAACCGGTACGGATGTTCGCTGAAAGACTTTCCTTCCACTTTGTGGTGCAAAGCTCCCCAGGGAGTGTCCAGATCTGTTTTCAATTCCTCAATAATCACCTGTCTTTCCAGTTCCAACTCCTCGGGATCAAACCGATTGTTCATCATCCGATCCGCTTCGATCTCCAAGGCGGACTGCCAGCGGTCCGAGGCGAAGGTGAAGTAGTAGGCCGTGTAGTCGTGGGAGGTGAAGGCGTTGTTGCTACCTCCCTGGCGGGCGGTGATGTAGTCGATTTCACCCTTTTGGTAGCGGCTGGTTCCCTTGAACATCATATGTTCCAGGAAATGAGAGATTCCGGTGATGCCCGGTTTTTCAAAGCGCGATCCGACTCGATACCACAGCATGGACGAGACCATGGGAACGGTGTGATCCTCCCTTATGAGGATGGTCAAACCATTGACCAGTTGATGTCGTTGAATCGAGTCAATACGGAAATTAGCAGGTTCCACGTTTGATGGCTGTTGTTCCTTCCACTAAAATGATTGGGGATGTCACTACGAACCGCACACTTGACGATTTTATTGCTCACCGTTTCGATTATATCGACAAACGGAATCAGAGCTGAAAACTATGATCTGATCCCCATTCCCGAATTCTACAACCAACCTCTCCTGAACGGGATGGAGATTCTTTTTTTCCCGGGCAGCGATGACCGAGTTCCTTTTGTGCTGATGATCAAAAATGGCGCCGCCTTCGATCCGGTGGACAAGTGGGGATTGAGCTACCTGACCACATGGATGATGTTCGAGGAAACCCAGAATCGCAATGGGCTGAAGATTCAGGAGGAGATCGAGAAACTGGATGCACGGCTGGACTTCCAGGTGAAGTGGGATGTCATCCATTTGTTTGGGGATGCATCCAGGGAACGTCTGGTGGATGTTTTGAACCTGCTGTCGGAAATGATTGTCCATCCAGCTTTTACCGAAGAGACGTTCCAGCGTCTCAGTCTTGAGTTGGAAGAGAAGATTGAAGAAGAATCCGAACAGATGCAGGTTCGTACTCAGCAACGGTTCGCCACTGAACTCTTTCAAATGAATCCCTACGGCCATCCCGTCAAAGGTGTCCCCAAAACCATTAGAAACCTGAATCTGCGGGACGTCCGGGTCCACTATCGCAAGCTTTTCATACCCAACCAGGCTCAGCTGGCTCTTTACTATTCCGGAGAGCGGGACTCGACCTTCCAGGCCTTGAGTCGCTATTGGGGAAACTGGATCAGAAGAGCGCCCTTGCCTTTCACCTTCAGAAAAGCCGTGCCGCCGGACGGTCGACGGATTTACCTGATGGATGGATCGGATCCTGACGGGATGTTTCGGCTGGGTAAGCTGGGGGTGAGCCGGGATTCCGCTGATTATTACGCTTTGAAGGTTATCGAGCAGTATCTGATTCTCTCCCTTCCCGCCTGGGCGGGCGAAATCGCTCAAAAACAACAGATCCACGCCTCCACCGAGGTCCAGGCACGACTCATGCCGGGTTATCTGCAGTTGAGCATTCAAGCGCCAACGGAGCAGCTCCTCGCCTACTATGGCAAGTTCGATAGTCTCATCGGGCAACTGGAAAAGGGCGGCATCGATATGCCCAGGTTTGAGGAGGCCAAACGATTGGTTTACCTGGAGCTGGTCTATTCGTTGCAGGATCCCATTCCTCGGCTCTATCAGCTCCTGGAAACCAATCTCTTCAACGTGGGTGTCAACTTCATCAACTATTACGGCTACCGCCTCAATCGTGTGACTCCTGAGGTCTTCCAGAGGGCTATCCAGGCATATTTTTCCCTGGAGGACTTTGTTATGGTGGTGGCCGGCCCTCGAGATCAGCTCCAACCGGAGCTGGAGCAGATCGGGCAGGTCACGGTCGTCCCCTGACCGCTGACCCCTGACCCGGAAGAGGGTGGAACGAGGCAATTTGGCCGCGAACCCACCGTACCACAGTACCCCCGAACGCCCCCCGCTTTCGGGGGCCTTCTATTGTATTAAGTCCCGCCATCGCATATACTTTGTCAGACTAGCCGCTATTCCCAAAAGTGGGCTCACAGCCCGCTTTTTTAGTTTTAGGGCACAGAATATGTTGGATGTGGCAAGGCACCTGGAAGACTTGGTTAGACAGGTGGTGGTGGGGGAAAAGCTGGAACTGGTACACGTTGAATATAATGCCAAGGCATCGCCGGCGGTTTTACGGATTTATATCGATAAACCGGGTGGAGTGAACCATCAAGATTGCCAGCGGGTCAGCCAGCAGATTGGGGAGTTATTGGAAGAAGATGTGATTGACTCCCGCTATGTGTTGGAGGTTTCCTCCCCCGGCATCGAACGGCCTCTTTTTAAAGAGCAGGACTACCAGCGCTTTGTGGGCAAGGAAATCCAGTTGGTCACGATCGAAAAAATTGATGATCGGAGGAAGTTCCAGGGGTTAATCCAGAGCTTTTCGCAGGGAATTCTGGACCTGGAACTGGAGGGCGAGATATGCCGCATTCCCTTCGAAAAGATAAGAAGGGCCAATCTGGTCCATCGATTTTGATGAGATAGGATGATCTGAGGTTAGCGAAATATGTCGAATCCATTGAGCCAGACCATTGAGCAGATCAGTCGAGAAAAGGGCATCAGCCCTCAGATTGTGCACGAGGCTCTGGAAGATGCGATGGTCGCAGCTGCCAAGAAGTACTTCAAGACCGAAGAGGATTTGCAGGCCCGTTACGATCCTGAATCGGGAACGATTGATGTGTTTGCCGTGAAAAAGGTGGTGGAGGAGGCAGTTGATCCTTTGACGGAAATGTCCCTGGAGGAAGCCCTCGAGGTGGATGAGACCTTTGAGGTGGATGACTATGTCGAAATCCCCAAACCGACTGTCGATCTGGGTCGAATCGCCGCTCAAACGGCCAAGCAGGTGATCTTTCAAAAGGTGCGTGAAGCCGAGCGTGAAATCATTTTCGAGGAGTTTTCCCAGCAGATCGGCCAGTTGGTGAATGCCATTGTACGCCGTACCGAAGGTAGGGACATTATATTGGATATTGGCCGGACCGAAGCGATTCTCCCTTACTCGGAACAGAGTCAAAATGAGCAGTACAAGCTGGGTGACCGCGTCCGGGCCGTCATCATCAAGGTTCACAGACTCTCGAAGGGACCTCAGATCATTGTCTCCAGAAGTGACCCCAGTTTACTGATTCGACTCTTTGAGATGGAGATTCCCGAAGTCTACGACAATACGGTCGTGATCCAGAATGCGGTACGAGAGGGTGGAGAACGGGCTAAGGTGGCCGTCGCCAGTCGCGATGATGCGGTGGATCCGGTAGGGGCCTGTGTAGGAATGAAGGGAAGCCGGATCAATGCCGTTATTCGGGAACTGCGCGGTGAGAAAATTGACATCATTAAGTATTCGGAAGACATCAGCGAGTACACCATCAACGCTCTGAATCCAGCCAGAATTTCAAATATTTTGATTGTTGATCCGATAGAAAAAATCCTGGAAGTGATCGTTGTTGAAGATCAGTTGTCGTTGGCCATCGGGAGGAAGGGCCAGAACGTGCGGCTGGCTTCAAGGCTGCTGGGGTGGGAAATCAATATCAAAAGTGCCGCTGAGAAGAAGCAGGAAATCCTGGAACAGATGGATAGAATCACGGGAGGCTCTAAGCCGGCCGATTCTCTCTCCAAGCTGGAAGGCATCGGTGAAAAAACCCTGGTCAAGCTGCGAGGGGCGGAGATCGACTCTATAGAAAAGTTGGCGGCCCAGTCGGTGGAGTCCCTGTCGGCTATCCCCGGGCTCGGCCCGAAAACAGCAGAAAAGCTGCTCGAAGCGTCCAAAGCATCGGGCGGAATCCCGCCGGTGGAGGAGTCAAGCGATAGCAAGGAAGTAGTTCCATAGAAAGGAACCATGCAACAGGTTAAAGTCAGCGAACTCGCTTCAGAGTTTGAAATGAAGAATGCGGTGGTGATCTCCGAACTCAAGAAGGTCGGAGTGTGGGTTCCCTCGGCTGAGACGCCGGTGGATCACGATATTGCCGATCGCATTCGGCGACGACTTCAATTGATGATGGAACTGGCGCAGCAGGAGGAAGAAAAGCCCAAGGAGAAGAAGGGAAAGAAGAAGGTCGTCGCTGCCAAGGCTCGAAAGAGTATTAAACAACTAGGGAAAGCCCGTAAGAGTACTGCCCAGAGTGAGGGTGAGGCGCCTTCCATTCCTTGGGCCAGGTCCATGAAGCCCCGAAAGGGCCAGTCCAGCTATCGCACAGTTGAACTCTCCGAAGACGAAACACCCCTCAAGGTGGCCATCTCCATTGAGGATGAGCCGATCATCGAGAAGGTCGAGGCCCATATCTCCGCGGAAGCCATGGAAAAGGCCCTGACCGGGCCTACCCAGGCGGAATTGGATAAGCTGGCCGCCACCCGGGAGGTCGTGAAAAAGATTCCTGCCAAGCCTCCGGAGCCGCCGAAGGAGGTCGAAGAGCCGGTCCTGACCCCTGAGAAGGTTGAAGAAGTCACTGACGGTGTTGAAGAGGTGGCCGCATTAGCTGCTGAAGCTGCAGGGGAGCCTCAAGAGGTTGTCGAGGCCGAGGAGCCCGAGATTAGCGAGGTGACTTTTGCCGAAAAGGTGACGGTTAAGGAACTGGCTGAAAAGCTAAAGCTGAAAAGCAATCAAATCATCAAGGAGCTGTTTGGCCGCGGGATGATGGCCACCATCAACCAGACACTCGACCCCAAAATTGTTGAGGAAATCTGTGAAGCTCATCGAGTGATTGTCAACTTTGTGTCCTTTGAGCAGGCGGCTGTGGTGGAAGAGCAGGTTGAAGATGCTGTGGAGGATCTGAAGGGGAGGGCTCCTGTGGTCACCGTCATGGGGCATGTGGATCATGGCAAAACCTCCTTGTTGGACGCTATCCGTGAGACTCGAGTGGTCTCCGGCGAGGCGGGGGGAATTACCCAGCATATCGGTGCCTACCAGGTGGATGTCAGGGATCGGAGAATTGTCTTTATCGACACTCCGGGACATGAGGCATTTACCCGAATGAGGGCTCGAGGAGCCCAGGTTACGGATATCGTGGTATTGGTGGTGGCGGCTGATGATGGGGTGATGCCGCAGACTAAGGAGGCCATCGATCACGCCAAAGCCGCCGGGGTCCCCATTGTGGTTGCCATCAACAAGATCGATAAACCCGGAGCGGAGCCTCAGCGCGTTAAACAGGAATTGTCCGAGTATGAGCTGGTTGCCGAAGATTGGGGTGGCGAAACCGTCATGGTGGAAGTCTCCGCCATGGAGAAAACGAATCTGGATTCGCTGCTGGAGATGATTCTTCTGTCGGCGGACCTGCTGGAACTCAAAGCGAATCCAAATCGAGCAGCTTCGGGATTTATACTGGAGGCAAAGTTAGACAAGGGTCGTGGAGTGGTGGCGACCATTTTGGTGCAAAACGGAACGCTCAGGATCGGCGACTCGTTTATCGCCGGTGCGGTCTATGGGAAGGTGCGAGCCATGTTTGATGACCGTGGAAAACCGGTTGCCGAATCGGTTTCCACCAGCACCGTGGAGATCCTCGGATTCCAGAATATTCCTGAGGCAGGGGATAGCCTCCAGGTGGTGGAAGACGCCGCACGAGCCCGTGAGATTGGAGAATTTCGTCAACAGGAACTCAAGGAAAAAGAGTTGTCCCAAGCCACCAGGGTCAGCCTGGATGATCTCTATGTCCAGATGGAGAGCGGAGTCCTCAAGGAACTTCGGTTGGTTTTGAAAGCCGACGCCCAGGGCTCAGTCGAGGTGTTGGTGGATTCTCTGGAAAAACTCAGCACCGAAAAGGTTTCCGTCAAGGTCATTCACAGCGGCGTTGGTGCGGTTAACGAATCGGATGTGCTTTTGGCCAGCGCCTCGGATGCCATTGTGATCGGATTTAACGTACGACCGGAACGGGCCGCTCAAAATCTGGCGGAACATGAGCAGGTGGATCTGAGACTTTATACCGTCATTTATGAAATCGGGGATGAGATCAAGCAGGCAATGGTCGGACTTTTGGACCCGACCCTCCGGGAAAAGGAATTGGGTCGGGTGGAGGTTCGGGATACCTTCCGTGTACCGAAATTCGGTGTTATTGCCGGCAGCTATGTCCAGGATGGTACGGTCCTTCGCAACGCCCAGGTTCGTCTCTTGAGAGACAATGTGGTCATTTACGAAGGTGAGCTCGACTCGCTGCGCCGTTTCAAGGAGGATGTCAACGAGGTCAAAGAGGGATATGAGTGCGGTGTCTCCATCGCCAACTTCAATGACGTCAAAATTGGGGACGTCATCCAGGTTTATGCCCAGGAAGAAGTCCCGTCGGAACTTTGAAGAGCACTGGTCTTCGACCAGCGCGTTCCAGATTCCACGTTCCATGTTCTTTACCCGTCCGGTTTTCGCTTCCACAATCGTGTGATCTAAGGCTTGACTGCCTAATCGAAGGAACCCCTGGCGGACATGCGAGGGCGTTAAATTGAAAAACGTGGAACGTGGAACGTGGAACGATTTTCTGGTTACGGAATCAACAACACCTTTCCGGTAGTCTGACGGCCTTCCAGAGCGCGGTGGGCCTGGGCCGCCTCCGATAACGCAAAACGCTCACCCACTCGTACCTTGAGTTTTCCTTTCGACACCCAACCCAGAACCTGTCCGGCACGGGCCAGAAGTGCTTCTCGGGTGGAGGTGTAGTGAAAGATACTGGGACGAGTCAGAAAAAGCGATCCCTTGGCGTTTAAAATCTGTGGATCGATAGGAGGAACAGGGCCGCTGGATTGTCCGAAAAGAACCAGATAGCCCCTTGGCTTAAGGCAGTTCAGGCTCTGGTCGAAAGTGGCCTTTCCCACCGATTCATAGACCACTTCCACGCCTTGGGAGTCGGTGAGGTCCTTGATTTCCTCCTCGAAATCAGTCTCGGTATAGAGGATTACGTGGTCGGCGCCCGCCTCCCGGGCGAGATCGGCTTTTTCCGGGCTGGAAACGGTACCAATGACCCGCGCCCCGCACATTTTCGCCATCTGAACCAGCAGGAGTCCAACTCCTCCGGCCGCCGCATGTACGAGGACCGTCTGGCCCGTTGCCAAGGGAAAAGTGGAATGAGACAGATAGTGGGCCGTCATGCCTTGCAGCATGGCCGCCGCAGCCGTCTCGAAGTCAAGATCCGCAGGTATCTTGACCAGTTGGTCCGTCGGCACCGAAGTCTGCTCGGCATAGCTTCCCATAACCGAAGAGTAGGCTACGCGATCTCCAATCCCGAACTCGGTAACCTCAGAGCCTACCGCCACCACTTCCCCGGCCGCTTCGAATCCCGGTGTGAAGGGGAAAGTCCCCGGATAAAGGCCCTCCCGGAAATAGATGTCAATGAAATTGACACCAATAGCCTTGGTCTTGACCAGAACGTGATCCGTACTTGGCTCGGAGCTGGATACTTCTTCATAGAGGAGTGCTTCAGGACCGCCGGCTTCATGGACACGTATCGCTTTCATGAGTGGAGGCCGATTATAGACCGTAGACTGAGTTTGACCAAACAGGTTACACTTAGCGGCTATGCCGATAGTATTTTGTTCCTTGGAAATTTATCTTCCCTATAGCCATTCTTTGAAAGAAAAGCGCAACGTGCTTCGCAAGACGATGGACCGCTTGCGCTCCCGTTTCAACTTCTCCATTTCCGAGATTGGTCATCAGGATGTGTGGCAGCGGGCCCGAGTGGGGGCCGTTTCGATTGGGTCCGATCCTAAGGTGTTGGAACGTGTTTCAACCCAGTTCATTCAGGAGAGCGAGCGCATCCTGGGTGGTGATTTAGTGAGATACGATATTGAATTCATCGAATGTGATTGAACGGCCAAAATCGAAGGCTTTTGAAGACATTCTCCGCTTTATCGTGGAGCACGAGCGATTTGTGATCACCTCACATGCCCGGCCCGATGGGGATTCCATCGGTTCCGCTCTGGCCCTGGCTTTGGGGTTGGAAGGCCTGGGAAAGACGGTGGATGTTTTCGGTGGGGATCCTGTCCCGCGTACCTTTCTTGCTCTGCCGGCGATTGACAAGATTAAGGTGACCGATCTAGTCGAAGGATCCTACGACGGTTTGCTGATCCTGGAGTGCAACGATCTGAAGCGGCCCGGACTCGAGGGCCTGGACCAGTATTTTGCCATGAACATCGACCACCATCTTGACACCGTCCCTTTTGGTGATCTGAATTGGGTGGATTCCTCGGCGGCGGCCGTCGGAGAAATGATCTACCAATTGCTTTTAGCTCTTGACGCTCCCATCACTTTGGAGGTCGCCACTAATCTATATGTGGCGATCTTCACCGACACCGGATCATTCCAGTATTCCAATACCTCCACCAGGACTTTTTCCATCGTAGCCGATCTGGTTCATCTAGGAGTCCGTCCCTCTGAGGTTGCCCAGGCTATTCACATGGCTCACCCCCCGGAGAGGATCAAGCTCCTGGGGAGATTGCTCAATACTCTGGAGATCCATTCTTCTGGAAAAATCGCCTCGATTACCCTCAGCCAGAAGATACTCGAAGAAACCGGTGCAGCTCCCAACGATGTTGAAGGCATGGTGAACTACCCCCTCTCCATCAACGGCGTGGAGATGGCCGCCTTCTTTCGCCAGGACCAAGGCGATTCCTTTCGAGTCAGTTTGAGGTCCAAAGACCGCTACGATGTCAGTAGTGTGGCTCGACTCATGGGTGGAGGGGGCCACAAGAATGCGGCCGGTCTTTCGGTAGAAGGAAACCGGGAAGAGGCCGTCGAAAAAGTGATTGGGGAATTGGAAAAACTCCTTGATTCATGAACCACCCTGCGGCGTCCTGGTCGCCGATAAACCCTGTGGGCCGACCTCTCAGGATATCGTTGCCAAGGTGCGCAAGTTCTTGAAGGTCAAGGTGGGTCATACCGGAACTCTCGACCCCATGGCGACTGGGGTTTTGCCCCTGGTTGTGGGACGGGCCACCCGATTGGCCCAGTTCTTCCAAGCCCATGATAAGGAATATGGGGCTGAAATCAGGCTCGGGCAGAGTACCGATACTTTTGATCGGGCAGGGAGGATCCTCGAGGAGCATCCGGTTCCTGAGATCTCCAGCCAGCAGGCCCAAGCGGTCCTGTCCCGGTTCAAGGGGGATATTCAGCAGCAACCTCCCATGTTCTCGGCCGTCAAGGTGGGAGGGGAGAAGCTGTACAACCTGGCCCGCCGGAATCTCACCGTCCAGCGCCCTTCCAGAACGGTTTCCATCTTCCGCCTGGAATTGCTCGAGCAGACACCGGTAAGCTGGCATCTTCGGGTTCATTGTTCCTCCGGGACTTACATCCGCACTCTGGTGCATGAGATTGGCCAGGATTTGGGCTGCGGTGCCGTTCTGTATGACCTACGCCGCCTACGAGCGGGCAGTTTTGACTTGAGCCAGGCGTTGCCTGTCCAGGAGTTGGAGGAGCGATGGGAAGAGGCGCTCTATCCGATGGAGCGTTTATTGCCCGAACTCCCTCGAGTCGACTTGGATGAAATCGAAGTCATGAAGATAGGACATGGAAACGAAATCACCTATAAAGATAGCAGACCCCGAATTCTCTATCGGCTTTTTTACAAACAAAAGCTGATGGCCATCGGAGAGGGAAACTCAGCGGCTCAGCTTCGCCCCAAGATCGTCTTGCGCCCAATCGAAGGCTCGTCAAAATAGTCCCGTGAAACGTGGAACCTGGAACGCGCTGGGCGAAGGCCAGCGCCTTTACTATGTCAGCTAAGGAACTAGCAAAGCTTCTGGATTCCGCTAACAACGTCCTGTTTGTCACCGGAGCGGGTATGTCCACCGGCTCGGGCATTCCCGATTTCCGTGGACCCAAGGGGCTGTGGCACCGGATACGTCCCGTCTACTTCGATGAGTTCATGACCTCACATGAAGCTCGCCTCTGGCATTGGCAATACAAAATGGACGGCTGGCGGGAGTTTCGTGATGCCCGACCCAATGCTGCCCACAAGGCGCTGTATGAACTGGACCGGATGGGTCGTCTGGATGGGCTAGTGACCCAGAATATCGATGGACTGCACCAGTTGACGGGCCACCCTGAGGAGAAAGTGATCGAGTTGCACGGGACCAACCGGAAGGTGGAGTGTGTTGCCTGTCAGAAAAACTTTGAACCGGACCCCTTTTTTGAGCAGTTTGGTGAAACGGGGGAACCTCCCTTGTGCCAGTGCGGCGGCTTCCTCAAGCCGGCCACCATTTCCTTCGGGCAGGCCATGCCCCAGGACAAGATCCAGGCCGCCTTCAGCTGGGCCGGCCGTGCCGATCTGGTGGTTTCCGTGGGGTCAACCCTTGAGGTGGAACCAGCCGCTTCGGTGCCCCTGTCGGCAAAAGACAACGGAGCCTTTTATGTGATCATCAACCAGGGGCCCACCGCACATGATCAACTGGCCGATCTTCGCATCGAGGATGATGTGAATGGCTTTTTACCCACAACGGTCGACCATCTCCGAGCCCTAATTGAAGTGTAGGCCGTACGTTTTTTTGTTTTTTTGTTGGGACTCCAACCCACAAACCTGCCAGTAACACATCTCCTCGATTCTGGATGGTCTCCCTACAAACGAACAAACGAAACTTCAGAGGATCGGGGCGAATATCCTCTGTCAGTTGTCGGTTGTCTTGTACGTCCCCAGAACCACATCCCAAAACGGCGACGTAACACCAAAGCAGTGATCAGGATCAACGAAATGGTGATAAAAGTGCCAACGGCGCTGTCGCTTCAGCAGGCCCCGGCTTTTTTTTCCCAGATGCAGCCGGTAATGGACCCACTCGTAGTAAAGAAATCCCGCCCACAAACCTGCCAGTAGTCCCGTGGCCGCCAAGAGGGTTCCCGTGATCAGATAAAAACCCCAGCCCAGCATTCCCGAGACGGGCAGGCTATAGAACGGATGAACCAGAATCTTGTCACGATGGCGCGGGTCCTTGTGATGATTGAAATGAAGTTGGTGAATGATCCGCCTCACCCTGAGATCCTGCGGGTTCCAGTGGAAGAAATAACGATGCAGGAGGTATTCCAGTAGACTCCAAAAGGCGAGACCGATCAAAATCAGCACCAGAAGTTGGGACGTCTGGGATCGCTGAGTGCCGGAAAGAAAGAGGAGAAGCCCGGTGAGCAGGGGGTAGATCCAAAACGAAGAGAAGCGAACCCATGCCATGGGGCTATTATATTACTGACTCATGTTGGCAAAGGATAACTGGATCGAAATCGATGGCCTTCAAATCCATTACCTGAGCGGGGGAGGAGAATCCTCGACCCTGGTTTTGATCCACGGAGGGGGAGCGGACTCGGCCTCTCTCTCCTGGGGACCGGCGATGGATGAGCTGGCCTCGACCTGCCGGGTGATCGTTCCCGATCTGCCCGGATTCGGAGAGAGTGACAAACCAAGGATCTCCTATACACTAGAGTACTACACCCACTTTCTGAAACGCTTCACTCAGGAACTGGACCTGGGATCTTTCTCGCTGGGAGGACTCTCGATGGGTGGCCAGATTTCCCTCAACTTCACCCTGCAGTTCTCCTGCCTGGTCATGAGACTGATCCTGGTCGGCAGTGCCGGGCTCGGCACCAAGCTGCGATGGCAGGTTCTGGGCCGACTGGGAAGCCAAATCCCGGGTTTGCAGGAATCGGTGCGAAAAACGGCTGCCCGAAGCCCTCGGACTATCAAGCGGAGCCTCCAACTCTTGCTCCACAATCAGCAACGGGTCACTGATGAACTGGTCCATGAACTTTCCAGGGCAATCGCCGTCCCCGGAGCGGGTCGGGCCTGGAGATCCTACCTGGCCAATGAAATGGATTACTCGGGTTTCCGACATGGCCTTGTGGAGCGGCTCGCCGAGATCACCCTGCCCACCCTGATCCTGCACGGAGCCAACGACAAGTTTATCCCGGTCCGATGGGCGAAAAAGGCTCACCAACTCATGCCCAATTCCAAGCTGTCCATCTTCCCTGAGTGCGGACACTGGCTTCCTCGCGAAAAAACTGCCGAGTTCACCCACCAGGTCCTGGAATTTCTTTCTTGAGTGCCATCCGGAATCGCCTCCCAACCTTCTGGTAGCCGCCCACACACAACCCACAAAAGTGGGCGTAGGTCGGATGATGGCTAGTAGGGGGCACGGCTGTGCGCCCTTGGCTAGGTCCTTGTAGCGGTCGCTCAGCGAGAGGCTCTCCGGAATCGGCGCACCAAGGCACCTCCCACACTCCGGAAACGTGGAACGCGCTGGCCTTCGGCCAGCTTTCTTCAAAAACCCCCTCCGCTCCAATTCAGGACGCTGAAGATACTGGAGTAACTGTCCGTCCAAACCTGTCCTTCCGTTTTCTCCAGACGTCCCCAGCGGGGATCGGTTGCGAGTCTCCCGAAAGTCTCCGGATGGCGGGCCATGATGGCCCACCGAGAGAACTCTTTCCCGAGCGACCGCTCCTCTCGGCTGAGACTCACATCATCCTGCAGTAGGTACGCCAGTCCTGCGTCGTGGGCCAGGTTCGCCACCACCGAACGCAGGTCCAGGTACTGGTTGGAGAGATGAAAAACCAGAATCCCTTGTTTGGTGAGCTTGTCCAGGTAGAGTTGAAGTGCCTCCCGGGTGATCAGGTGGATAGGGATTGAATCGGAGCTGTAGGCATCCAGCAGGATCATTTCGAACTGGTGGTCGGCCTGCCAGGACAACGACAATCGAGCGTCACCGGGAATCACTCGGACGTCTTGACTGCAGTCGGTGAGATAGGTGAAGTAGTTGGAATTGGAGGCGATCTTCACCACCGTGGGATCGAGTTCAAAGAAAATCCATTGTTGATCGGGTTGCTGATAGGAGGCAATCGATCCGGCTCCCAGGCCAATGGCCCCCACCCGCCAGAGGGATGCCCGCTCACGTACCGACGCAAAGACCTGCCCCAAAGGGCCACTGGCGTGGTAGTAGCTGAGAGGTTCACAGAGGCGTGAATCCTCCAGACTCTGACGCCCATGCAAGGTGCCGCTGTGAGAAAGCAGATGGTAGCTCCCTTCCCGATCCAGCAACACCTTGTGGATCCCGAAGAAATTTCTTTCGGTGTGCAGGATGATTCCCTGTCCACCGCTGTAAAAAGAGCTGGCTAGAAACAGTGCTCCCAACGAGAGCCCAAAGCGCAAAGGGCGCTTGGAAAATCCGTAGCAAACGGCAGCCGGGATTCCAAACATCACCACCTGGGCCAGCGGACCGGCCGCCACATCCAGAGTTTCAAACAGGTAAATCAAGGCGCCGGCGGCAATCCCCAGGCTGGCCGGCAAAGTGAGATCAAGCCATTGGTAAGGCCGCCGGATTCCCCCCTCGTTCCATGCCAGCAGCAACACGCTAAAAACCAGGACCAGAGAATACTCGGTCAGCGTCGGGAAAATCATGGGGGCCACGATCGCGTTGAACACGCCTCCCAGGACGCCGCCAAAGGAGATCCAGAGATAAAACTGGGTGAGATGGGTGGGATCGGGCCGATTCTGGGCGACGGCGCCGTGGCAAACCATGGCAATCACGAAAAAGCTCACCAGGTGAAGTCCGACCATCAGCCAAATAGGCTGAGTGGCCTGAAAAATAATCACGATGATCAGGGGCATGATGGCCGCCGAAAAAACACGAACCATCGTGCCCTGAGAAATGAGGGTCTTTCGAGCAAACACCAGGATGAGGGTCACCAGATAGATCGACAAAGGGATCACCCAAAGCAGGGGTACGGGAGCGATGTGGACCGAGAGGTAGGTCGTGACACTGAGCATCAAGCTGGAAGGAACGAAGGCGCCCAACACCCAACCAAGTCGCCGACGGAGTTCAGGGGGCCGAGTATCCTCTTTCCGGACGGAATGAGGCTCTGCCCTGGGTGGTATTTCCACAGTGGATAAGGGTGATCTCAAGACCGTAACCGCGCAGATCAGTGTCAGCACGATCAGGAGCCCATAGCCCACTCCCCATACCCAACCCTGGATCTGAAGCTGAAAATAAGGTTCCATCAAGACCGGATAGCCTAGAAGACCCATCAGGCTTCCCGTGTTGCTCGCTGCGTACAGAAAATAAGGGTCCCCGGCAGTTGGATGGTCGGTGCTTGAGAACCACTTCTGAAGCATGGGGCTGATCGTGGCTACCACGAAAAAAGGAAGTCCCAGGGCCATTGTGAGCAGGGCCAACAGCCAGGGAACCGGATTGTCCACTGCAGGTGGAGCCTGTCCCTCAGGGATGCCAATGGGTAGCAGCAGGAGAGGCAGGAAGATGACGAAGCATTGGAGCAAAGCTTGTCGGCGAATGCCCAGCCAGCGCGCCGTCAAATGGGCATACAGGTAGCCCAACAACAAGATGCCCTGACAAAAGGCCACTTCGGTATTCCAAACGGCGGGAGAACCTCCGAGAAGCGGCAGTACCATCTTGCCGAACATGGGCTGGACCAGAAACATGAGGGCCGCGCTGAGGAACAAAGTCGTGGAGTAGACGGCTAGCATGATCGCTGGTCAAGATAACACAGGTGCATTCGTTCTTTCGTTTTTTCGTTTTTTCGTGCGGTCGTGCTTTTATGCTGTAGCTACTGCTCTATGAACGGCCTTCCGGAGTGTTGGAGGCGCCTCGGTGCGCCGATTCCGGCACGAAAGAACGAAAAAACGAAAAAACGAGTTTCACAGGGTGGATGTTTATGCTGGTGGGAGGCCAAGATGCTGGAACGCTTCTTCAAACTGACCGAACGCAACACCACCTGGCAAAGAGAGGTCTCCGGTGGAGCGACCACCTTCATGACCCTTTCCTACATAATCTTCGTGCAGCCGGTGGTGATGAACGCGGCCGGGATGGATTTGGAGTCGGCCCTGGTGGCGACCTGTGTGGCCAGTGCCGTGGCCACCTTCATGATGGGACTGGTGGCCAATTATCCCATCTCCCTGGCCCCGGCCATGGGCCACAACTTCTTTTTTACCTATGTGGTGGTTCTGACGCTGGGTTATACCTGGCAGCAGGCCCTGGGAGCCATATTTATTTCCGGGGTTCTGTTCCTTGCACTCTCGCTGGTGGGACTCAGGGAACAACTCTTCCATGCGATCCCCGCCACCTTGAAAAATGCCATCGCCGTGGGGATCGGACTGCTGATTGCCGTCGTAGGGTTCGAATGGAGCGGGATGATCGTCGATAACCCGGGAACTCTGGTCGGGTTGGGTCAGCTGAGCTCAGCGCCTGTCCTTTTGTCCCTTTTCGGAATCACGGTCATGGCCATTTTGCTGGCACTGGAAGTGCGAGCCGCCATTCTTTTGGGAATTCTGGCCACCATTCTGGCCGGACTAGCTGCCGGCATGCTCGAGTATGAGGGTCTGGTAGGACCTATTCCTTCGATCACACCGACCTTGTTTCAACTGGACGTGTGGGGAGCCCTTCAGGGGGGAATGGTGTCCATTATTTTTATTTTTTTCTTTCTGGATCTGTTTGACACGGTCGGAACCTTGATCGGGGTCACTCAGGAAGCCGGGCTTCTCAAATCCGACGGAACCCTGCCGCGGGCTCGTTGGGCTTTTCTATCCGATGCCGTGGGAACCACGGTGGGGGCTCTGCTGGGAACCTCGACGATCACCAGTTATGTGGAGAGTGCAACAGGGATCAGTGTCGGCGCCCGGACCGGGTTGGCCAACATGGTCACAGGAAGCCTGTTTTTGGTGGCGATCTTCTTTACCCCGCTGGTTAGAATGATCGCCGGCGGAATGGATCCGGGTCAGGGGCTGGTCCTCTACCCTGTTGTAGCCCCGGCCCTGATCATCGTTGGCTGTTACATGCTGCGGCAAGTGAAGCGGATTGATTGGGACAACTTCACCGAAGCCTTTCCCGCCTTTTTGACCATCCTGATCATGCCCATGACCTTCAGCATCACGGAAGGAATCTCGTTTGGCTTCATCTCCTATACGCTGCTGAAAGCGGTAACAGGGAGATTCAGGGAGGTGCCTCTCTTGATCCGGGTGTTCGCGCTTTTGTTCGTCCTCCGTTATCTCTTCTTGTCCTATTGATGAGATAGGTGCCTCGGACGCTGGTCTTCGACCAGCGCGTTTCACGTTCCAGGTTTCACGTTTTCCGTGTCCGGAATGTGGGAGGCGCCTCAGTGCGCCGATTCCGGTTTGCCTACACCACTAAGACACATAAAAGACAGGACTGTCGCCCCTTCGGAGCGATGCCTTACAAGCAAAAGTAGGGCGCACCGGCCGTGCGCCCACGGCAAGGTCGCCCAGAACCCCTACGAATGCACGAGAGCACGACAGCACGGCCTTGCATCCCCCAGCCCTTTCCGAAACAATGCATACGGAATAAGAACAACATGATTTCCAGAAAATCATCAGCAGGAATTCTCATTTGCGGCGGTGTGATCCTGGCCATCGCCATCGGCATTCGACTGGCTTTCGGGCTATTCCTGCAACCCGTCTCTGAGGCCCATGGCTGGGGTCGGGAGATCTTTGCCCTGGCCATCGCCTTGCAGAATATCGTGTGGGGTCTAACTCAGCCTTTTCTGGGAATTCTGGCCGACAAGTTGGGGGCTCGCAAGGTGGTAGTGATGGGCGGGATTGGATACAGTATCGGACTGTACCTGATGTCTCAGGCCGCATCGCCTCTGGCCTTGTATTTCACCACGGGAGTGCTGATCGGTCTCAGCCTGAGCGCCACTTCATTTGTCGTGGTCCTGGGAGCCGTGGGCCGGGTGGTCAACGAGAAGCATCGCAGTGCCGCCTTGGGTCTGGTCTCAGCGGGCGGCTCTCTCGGCCAGGTCCTGATCTTGCCTTTCGGACAGGCGCTGCTTGGCGTTTATGGCTGGGTCCTGGCTCTAACTGCCTTGGCCGCGGTGACTTTACTGATGGTGCCGCTGGCCATCGGACTGGGCGACAGCAAAACAAGTGAGCGGCAACCGGTTCCGTCCCAACCCCTCGGTGAGGCGGTGGTGGAGGCAGGTCTTCACCGGGGATACTGGCTGCTGACCGCCGGTTTTTTTGTGTGCGGATTTCAGGTCACCTTCATGGCCACCCATCTTCCCGCCTACATCGTGGATCTGGGATTCTCGGCCCGGCTGGGGGCCACGGCGCTGGCCCTGATCGCCTTGATCAACGTTATCGGCTCCTCCTTTTGGGGATTTATGGGAGGTAAATACAGCAAGAAGTACAACCTGACGCTGCTTTATCTGGCCAGAGCTCTGGTCATCGCGGCCTTTCTTTTTTTTCCTCCCTCCAACTTCGGCATTCTCATTTTCGCGTCGGCCATGGGATTTTTGTGGTTGGGAACGGTGCCCTTGACCAGTGGGCTGATCGGACAGATCTTCGGCGTCCAGTATCTTTCCACCTTATTCGGGATCGTCTTTCTTGGCCACCAGGTGGGTGCCTTTGTGGGAGTGTGGATGGGGGGGGCCATCTTCGACGCCACCGGCTCATACGACATGGTGTGGTATGTCGCTATCGGCCTGGGACTGACTGCTGCACTACTGCACTGGCCGATTAACGAAGCGCCGGTCGAACGCCTCGCCCAAAAGGGTGCAGTGGTGCTGTAGTGCTGTCGGGCGGATTTGGCACCACCTTGCCGTGGGCCTTGTACCTCCACGGATTGGCCTCTTGGCCTTCATCAGAGGTAAAAGAACAGCAGGAGAGCCGCCAGGGCTGTCCCCACCCAGGCTCCTCCGTAACAGAGGACAGCTATGGGAGCTTTCAGACGTCGCAGGCCCATATCCATCAATACATATCGAAACCGATGGGCCCAGTGAAAAAGCGGCAGGGAAATAAGGAAAAAAAGATAGATTTTTAATACAGGATTCTCCAGCAGAGTGATCATCCTTGGATACTCGATGATCTCTGGAGAAATCCAGCCGAAGGAAATTCCCAGGCCTGTAACCAACACGTGAATGGGTAGAAGGAAGGCGGCCAGAGTCCCTCCCGCTGAAAATAGCCCCCACCAGATCGGATCTGTCGTATTAAGCTTTACAGCCATTTCAAGTGACTACCAGGAGATAGAAGAGAACCGCAGAAATCAGGATCCAGCCCAGATAATTCGCCAGCAGTACCAGTCCGGGAGGAACCACTTTTCGACCGATGCGGACAACCAGGATAATGGGCGTCAGGTGAACCCAGGTCACCGAATGGTAAATCGAAAAAAGGAAAATCATGATGAAGAGCGTCCTTGCCATAGGGGTCTGAAGGGCGTTGACGTACAGTTGATAACTGTCTTCACCCTGACCCAACCGGTACACTCCCACCAGATAGGTAAGGACAAAAAAGGCCACGAACACGGCGGAGAGCTCCCGCATCATGAAGAGGAAATATCTCCAGTTGTGTAACCACCATAAAGGGTGCATGCGAGGTTTGAAGGTTGGGTGGACAGCGGACCTTCGCTGGTTCATCACTTGCTCCAGGGCCAGATCATGGAAAGGAAGTAATCTTGGGTGAGCCGCACCTTCGAACGCTGGATTGCAGCGGCTGGATCAACGTTTTTTGGGCACACCTGGGAGCATTCTCCGACAAAGGTGCACTCCCAGATACCCTCGTGGCTTCCAACGATCTCGGCCCGCTCGTCTTGGCCCTCATCCCGGGAGTCCATGTCGTAGCGGTGGGCCAGGGCGATGGCTGCCGGCCCAATAAAGCTGGAATCATTGCCGTAGACGGGACAGGCGGAATAACAGATCATACAGTTAATGCACATGCTGAATTGACGAAAGAGGTTCAACTCATCGGGTGACTGCAGGTACTCCCCCTCTTCGACCGGCTTCTCCTCTGTGCGGATGATCCAGGGTTTGATCTCCTGCAGTTTGTTCATGAAATCATCCATGTCGATGACAAGATCGCGAATGACGGGAAAGTGGGCGAGCGGGCCGATTTGTATTTCGCCTGGATGGTAATCTCGAAGGAAGGTGGCACAGGTCAGCTTTGGAGTTCCGTTGACCATCATGCCACAGCTGCCACAAACGCCCATTCTGCAAGACCAGCGAAAGGTCAGGCTTCCGTCCATCTTGTCCTTGATATAGGTGAGTGCATCCAGCACCACCATATCTTCCCGATAAGGGACGGCATAAGTTTGCTGGTACGGTTCTGGACTCTTTTCCGGGTTGTAACGTGCCACCGTAATGTTGATCGTATTCATGAACGACTTTCCACCTCAGAAATCAGCTCTTGTCCATAGGATCGACGCCCCTAAACTATTAATACTTTCGTTCCTCGGGCGTCCAACGGGTGATGGTCACGGGTTGTTGCTCAAGACGAGGTCCCTGCGAAGTCGCATAACTGAGCTGATGGTAGAGGAATTTCTCGTCGTTGCGCTCGGGAAAATCAACGCGGGACTGGGCACCTCGTGATTCCTCGCGGGCTAATGCAGAGTGGCCAATGCATTCGGCCACATCCAGCATGAAATCAAGTTCCAGGGCGGTTGTCAGATCGGTATTGAAAACGCTGTTCCGATCGTCGATGGCGACATTCTCGAAGCGCTCTCGCAGGCTCCTGAGCACGGTGCAAGCTTCCTGCAAGCCTTCTCGGGTTCGGTAGACTCCGCAATTTTTTTCCATGGTGAGATTCATCTTTTCTCGAAGCGAGCTGACCTGCTCCTCACCCCCCTTTTTTTGCAAAAATTTCTCTGCGATGCGCTTTCGTTCCTCTTCAACCAACAAATTCACCGGATTGGCCGCCACGGGCTTTTGCTCCAGGGCGTGTTGAGCTGCTGCCCTTCCACTGGTGGCTCCAAACACCAGACACTCGGTAAGAGAGTTGGATCCCAGCCGGTTGGCCCCGTTGATGGTAATGCAGGCCACTTCTCCCGCAGCGAAGAGACCGGGAACAGAGGTGTTCCCATTGATGTCGGTTCCCACACCTCCCATCGTGTAGTGAACGACGGGCCTTACCGGAATGGGTTTGTGAATTGGGTCAATGCCTACATATTTGACTACAAGCTCTCTCACAAAAGGGAGCTTTTCGTTGATTACTTTTTCCCCCAGGTGTTGTAAATCCAGATGAACGAATTGGCCAAACGGCCCTTCAAAAGCACGGCCTTCCTGCATCTCAGTGAGGATCGCCCGGGAAAGGATGTCCCGTGGTCCTAGTTCCATTTTGCCCGGAATGTAGCGCTCTAGAAATCGTTCACCTTCTTTGTTGAGAAGATGTCCTCCCTCTCCACGGGAGGCCTCGGTGATCAGGATACCGGTTCCGGGCAGGCCGGTGGGATGGTACTGGACAAACTCCATATCCTTGAGTGCAGCTCCAGCCCGGTAGGCCAAAGCCATGCCATCGCCTGTTTTGATGCTGCCGTTGGTGGTAAAAGGAAAAATCCGGCCGGCTCCGCCGGTACAAAGCAAAACGGCTTGGGCCAGTATGGGATACAGCTGACCGGTGCGAAGATCAAGAGCCGTCACACCCACGCATTTCCCCTCCTCAACCAACAACGAGCTGACGAACCACTCGTCGTAACGTTTAATCTCCGAGTATTTGAGTGACGTTTGAAAAAGAGCGTGCAGCATATGGAAGCCGGTTTTGTCAGAAGCAAAAACAGTTCTCTTGACGCTCATGCCGCCAAAAGCTCGCGCGCTGACTTTTCCGTTCTCATCCCGACTCCACGGACAACCCCAGTGTTCCAGTTGAATGATCTCTTCCGGCGCCTTCTCCACAAAGAACTCAACTGCATCCTGATCAGCCAGAAAATCGCTCCCACGAACCGTGTCAAAACCGTGTAGCTCCAGGTTGTCATCTTCCCGCAATGCCGCGGCTGCTCCGCCTTCGGCCGAGACCGTATGACTGCGCATCGGAAACACCTTGGAGGCCACGGCGATGTCGACGCTGGCGTCTACCTCGGCCGCCGCTATGGCCGCCCGCAGACCCGCTGCTCCTCCTCCAACAATCAGTAAATCGTGCCTCAACGGCTCAGTCATAGGCGAGTATTGGAGCATAGTTCAGATGTGTAATCAAATTCTAATTGGGGAAGCAAGAGGGCTGGAAACCAGTGGGTGCCGGTTCCCTGTTCAAGGCATGTGAAATAGCCGGGTGTTAGACTGATCCCACCCATGTTTTGCCCACACTGCAAGGCGGAGTATCGCCAAGGATTCGTGGAGTGCACCGATTGCCAGGTCCCCCTGGTTGGGGAGCTTCCCCGGGAGGCCGCTCCCGTTCCGGAAGGATCGATTGAATTGGTTACACTCTTGAAGTCGGGTAATGATGCCGTCATCGCCGTGGTCGAGTCCCTTCTCGAGGACGCCGGAATTGACTATCTGGTCAAAAACAAAGGGCAGCACAGTTTATATCCAGTGGGAGGACTGGGAGTGGAAATCCAGGTGCGGCGAGAAGACCTGATGGAAGCCGAGCGTCTTTTGGAAGCCCTTTGGACAGAGGATGAGTAGCGGACCGCTTCCCCTGCGTCTTGGTGGTGAGAAACGGCTTAGGAAAAACTTTCCAGGGCGGCCTGTTCGTCCTTCTGGATGTCAAAGACCATAAGGAGTTTGGTCACGGTGAGTACTTCGTGCAGCCGGGGGCTCAGACCGGTGAACTTGATCTGGCCATCCGCCTTGGTGACCGAGATGTGGGCCTTGAGAAACTCTGCGATCCCCTGACTGTCCATTTGCTGGACATCCTCGGTGTTTAACAGAATCTTCTTTTTTCCCGCTTCCAACAGATCCGAAACCGTGTCGCTGAGTTCGCCGCTTCCTTTCGAGAAGGTGATCCTGCCGCGGATGTCCAGAATTGTGACGTCATCCGACTTTCGCATTTCGATGGACATGGTAATTCGATCTTAGAGGCGCGATTCGGAAAGGCAAATAGCAATTTGGTGCTGTGGTAACGGGACCCACGACTGCACGACTGCACCAGGGCGCGTTGGCGCCTCACAGCGCCATAGCCTCCTTCTCCTTGATCAGGTCGCTACGGCCGAGCCGGACCTTTTCGAAGCTGTCCGAAGAGATCACGTAGTACCAGGCGGCAAACCGGTTGTTGAGATTTTCAGCCAGTTCACTACCTCTGGTGAGTTTCTCCTGCCACTGGTCGTGCTCATCCTGCATTTCCTTGTTGCTACGGTCGGAGTCCGTCCACTCCTCCTGCTCTTTGTGCAGGAAGGCTGTATTCCCGGGCTCGGGAGGTTCGACCAGCAGCTT
>JAYZBY010000056.1:0-6594 GCA_036338555.1 Acidobacteriota bacterium
TTTCGGGATTCGATGAGCTGGACGGCGGTGCGGACGGCCGGCGCCGTGCTGGTGTAGACGTACTTGACGGTGATCTGCTTGAAAACGAGTTGATCGGTGCTGATAGGGACCGAAGTGGTCTCTCCCACCACGCTGGCCACCACGATGGTGCCTCCCTTGCGCACCAGGGAACCTGCCTGAGCCAGGGCCTGAGGGCTGCCGCTGACGTCCACCACCAGGTCGGCCAGAGCGGTGTCGGTCAGCTCGTTGAGACGTTCCTGGACGTCTTCCTTCTCAACATCGATGGTGGCGCTGGCTCCCAGTTTTCGAGCCAGTTCGAGACGCCGCTCGTCCCGACTCATTCCCGTCACGATGATCTGCTCGGCGCCGCACTCCCTGGCCGCCACGGCGGCGGCCAGCCCCTGTTGGCCGGCACCCTGAACCAGAACCGTGTGGCCAGGTTGGACCTGCCCCATGTCGCGTACCCACTGGATGCCATCGGCGACGACCGAGCAGGCCAGGACCGCCGCTTCAGCCGGCACCGACTCGGAGATGGGATGAAGGACCGAACCGGGAGCGATGTAAAGGTACTCCCCATAGGCTCCCCACAGATGAGGGGGAGTCGACAAGGTCATGGAGGTGCCATAGGAGCGGTGGTTGTCGCACAGCTGATAGTTACCCTGCTCGCAATAGGGACAGCGGCCGCACCGGATGCTGCTCTCTACCACCACCCGGTCTCCCTCCTGGACTTGGTAGCCTCGGGCCGCCTCTTTGCCAATTTCGGCGATGTGCCCCAGAATTTCGTGACCCAGGATCAAGGGGATCAGATGGGGCCGGGTCTTGCCTTGATAAAAGGAGGCATCGGTGCGGCACACACCCGTCATCTCCACCCGCAGCAGCGCCTCATCGGATTGAATGGTGGGGATATCCAGTTCCCGTGCTGCAAAACTGGAGATTTCCTCCAGCACCATGGAGGTTTGTTTGCCTTTCATTTTCTCACCACAGAGACACAATTATTCACCACAGAGACACAGAGACACAGAGAAATCTTTAGTTATTCACCACAAAGGCACAGAGACACAGAGAAGCCCTTTTTTTCTTCTCCTTATTTTTGGGGTGGGAGAAAAAGGAAAACTCTGTGCCTTTGTGTCTCTTTGGTAAAGAAGGGGAAAGGGTTCTCTGTGCTTCTGTGGTGGAACTTCTTCCGTAGGGTCTTTGTGGTGAATCACGAGTAGCGTCGCACGATTTCCCGGGCCAGGGCTGAGATCAGGTCTCCAATCAGCACCAGGAAGGCCCCTAGGAGCACCAGGAAGAACATCTCGTCGTAATGGTTTCGGGCACGTGCATCCTGGATCCAGTAGCCCAGCGAAACGATCCCCAGCATTCCCAGAACCGTGGCCTCACGCACGCAGGTTTCCCAGCGATAGAAAAAGAAAAGAAGGAAACGGGAAAAGGTAAGAGGGAAGAGACCTGCCAGGGCGATCTGAAGTCGAGAGGCCCCTAAGCCCCTGAGAGCGGAGAGCCCGGATCGCTCGGTGTTTTCGACCACCTCGGCTCCCAGCTTGCCCAATATGCCCAGGTTGTGCAGCGCCAGGGCCAGCACCGCGGGCGCGGCCGTGGGGCCCAGGATGGCCAGCAAAAGGAAGGCCCACATATATTCGGGGATGGCGCGGGCGAAGATCAGGACAGCACGGGTGAGCCACATGGTGGTGGACCAGAGAGGACTCCAACGCCGCCGCGATTCCGGTTCGGCGGCCAGGAAGGGATCGGGTGCCATGAAATTTCGTGCCGCGGGAAGGGCAAAAAGAGCCCCCAGTAGGCCGGCCAGAACGATGGCCGCCACTGAGATGGCAAGCGTGACGCCTGTGGCCGAGAGGCCTTTTTCCCACAGCAGTGTTCCCGCCCAGCGAAGGATCTCAGTGAAGGAGAAGGGTTGACCTTGAAGGGGGTAGGGGACCAGTTCGCCCAGGAAGCGGCTCAGATTGGTGATCCGTCTTTCAGAGAGGAAGTCTGCTAGTTGAAAGTCTCCGATGAACCAGGAACCGATCATCAGCGCCAGTAGGAAAACGCCACTCCAGTAGGCAAAGCGGCTGCGGGGCCGTTGACGATAGAGGCTTTGAACCTCGAGTTCCAGGTGACTCATACCGCAAACCTTTTTCTGAGGGCGCCACTCCACCAGTCCACCACCGTGACCAGGAAAAAGAGGGTATACAAATAAGTCCAGACCTCGCCGTAGTGGAGATTCTCAAAAGAAGCCGCAATGAAGAATCCCAGCGTGGGATAGCCAAAAAAGCCCAGGATGGCCGAGGATCGAAGGGCGCATTCGAAACGATAGAAGGCGTAGGCGATCATGTCGGGCAGAGCGCGAGGCAGCAAACCCAGTAGGTAGACCTGGGTGGAGGAGGCACCGCTGCCGCGATAGGCCTCGGCCACGTCGCGGGGAGCTTCATCGATCATCTCGGCAAAGATCTTGGCCAACGTTCCGCCAAAGGGGATGGCAATGGCGACGGCCGCGCTCAGGTGACTCAGGCCAAAGGCGGCCAGCAGAAGAACTGCCCAGATAAGCTCATGGATGGAACGCATGAGCGTGATCAGGACCCGAGTGGCTGCATAAATGACGGGGGCCACGCTGCGGCGCAAAAGAACTGCCACACGACTTCGGCCGCCGGCCGGATCTCCCACCCACCAGGCGGTGGAGGCCAGGAAGCCGAGAATCAACCCCGCCACTAGGGCCAGGCTCATGGCGGCGGCGGCGAAGACGACGGTGGTGCCCGCGGCCTGGAGGGCTTTCCACAGCAGGGGTTGGGTATTGGCTGGAACGAATGCGGCCTCGTAGGTCAGGGCGGGAGAAAGAGCCCGGCTGAAGAATTTCCCGGCCACCTGAAGTCCACCTGGATTGGGAATCAAATCGGCCGGACTCAGATTCAACTGGGAAAATGCCCAGAGCCCGGCGCCCAGGATGATCAGAATGAGGATTCTGCGGAGTCCCATGCCGCGGTGCAGGATCGTGCGTGGGTGCATTCGCGCATTCGTGCTTTCGTGCGGTCGTGCCATGGTTGTGTTTTTGTATTGGATTTGGGAATTCGAATTTCCGATTTTCTCAGGTGGGAGGTGACCCGGGGAGTGAGTCCAGATCATCCAGCTCGTAAAGCGCCTGGAATTCGTCCTCCGCTACTTCTTCGGTGGCCCGATCAAAGGCGACCCGTCCCTTTCTCAAACCTACCAGACGTGGAAAAAACTCACGCGCCAGTTCCAGATTGTGTAGGCTCACACACAGCGTCAATCCCTCTTCACGAGAAATCTGGGTGAGCAGTGAGACCGCCGAGCGGGCCCGTGCCGGATCGACGCTAGAGACCGGTTCGTCGGCCAGCAGACCCTTGGGCCGCTGAAAAAGGGCCCGGGCGATGGCCACCCGCTGGCGCTGTCCTCCGGAGAGCCGGTCGGTCCGCTGGTAGAGTTTCTCGGGGATGCCGACACGCTGGAGAATCTCGTAGACCTCATTGACACAGGAACGGGGTGGAAAGAGCAGTGTTCCCGCTCCCTGCAGAAGGGAAAGCCTGCCCAGTCGCCCGGCCAGAACGTTGTGTATAACCCGGAGATTGGGGATGAGGCTCAGGTCCTGATGAACAAAACCGATTTGAGCACGCAGCTGTCGAAGTTCTTCGAGGGAGAGAGTGGCCAGGCTGTTGCCATTGACCTGAACCGTTCCCCGAGTCGGCCTCACCATCCCGTTGAGAAGGCGAAACAGGGTAGTTTTGCCGGCACCGCTGAGGCCCACGAATCCCACCGCTTCACCCGGCTGAATCCGGAGGTCAATCGAGTCGAGCGCAAAGGTGGACCCGTAGTTTACCGAGACGCCGGTGAGATGAAACATTTAGCGCAACATACCCAGTTCCTCGGCCACCTCACGAATCCCTTCAAACTCCTCATTGCGGGCCGGGATAAGCCGGTTTCGAGGAAGGGCCGCCAGTAGAAGGGGATCATCAATATCAATCAGCGCCTGCTGCAGGCGGTCGGTAAAGCCGTTGCCAAACATGGCTTCAAGTTCAGGATGGGCCGTCCAGTTATAGTCGGAAAAAAGGGGCGTCTTCCAGATGACTCGACAGACATCGGGATTGGTTTGTCCCTTTTCAACCCGACGGTCATAGACCTTGTAGTTGATGACGCCCGCCTGGTATTGACCACTCTCCACCAGTTCAGCCGTCTTGTCGTGACTGCCCGAGAAGCCGACCGGGTGGATGAAAAATTCTTGAGGGGATTGGCCCGAGTTCTCAGAAATGAAGTACTCCGGCATGAGCCGTCCCGATGTCGAGCTTTCCGATCCGAAAGTAAAGCGCAATTCGGCAATGGCCGAGGGGAACTCCTTGGAGAAGTGCAGCTCCGTGTCCTGGTGGGCGACAAAGTAAGAGTAATATTGGGGATCTTCCTCTCCTTGAGCGATGGCCCTGGCCTCGGGAACCGCCTGTCGTGCCTGGACTCCGGTAAGACCTCCGAACCAGGACAAGAGGATGTCGCCGTTTTTGAACATCTCCACTGAGGCCTGGTAGTCCCGGGCAGGGACGTATTCGACGACGACTCCCAACTCCCGGCTCAAGTATTCGGAAAAGGGTTGTAATTTCTCTGCCAGCTCCGTGCTGGTCTGATCGGGAATGGCGGTGAAGCGAAGAATGGCCGTCTCCCGGGCCTCGGTTCCCGAACAGGCGTTCGAAACAAGTGCGGTCACCGCGATCAATAGCAATCGTCTCCGACTAGGCATTGCTCTCAGCCTAGCCGAAGTCCGTAGGATTTATCCAATAGGTAATTTCGATGGCAAACACGGGTAGCTATCGGAAAAGGGTCCAGGTCCGCCTACACCACAAAGACACAGAGAAGAAATCTAAATCGGGGCGGGACGCTCCGCTTCAAACTCCTGTCGTTCCTTCGGAGGGATGTCTAAAAGCCTACGGTAGGGGCGTACGGCCGTGCGGCCTCTGCAAGGACCGTGAAGTTAAGAAGGGCGCGCCACTGGTCGAGGACCAGCGCTCATCTACGCGTTCATGCCGAGCGCTTCAGTCTGGCTAGTAAGAAACTCCAGGAAGGACTCGGCGATCGGAGAGAGGGTTCGTCGAGTATGGGTCACCACAAAAAAATCACGACGAAGTGAGTCGCTGCCCTCGATTCGCACCGTCTTGAGCAAGCCGCCGGCCAGTTCGGTCTGAACCGCCAGGTGGGAAAGCACCGAGACTCCCAGGCCCGCCTTGAGACCTTCCTTAACGGCATTGGTGGAACCGAGAATCATTCTGATGTTGAACCGATCAAGATTGAAGCCAAGTTGTCTTTCCAGGCTGAGACGGGTTCCCGAGCCAGATTCCCGGGCCAGGAAAGGCTCCTGGAGAAGATCTTCCATCGAGATTTGTTCGACCTCCTGCCACTGCCTGTCATTGGGAACGACCAGGACCAGCTGGTCGGAGGCAAAGGGATGATAGTCCACTCCCAGCACGTCCAGCCGAGCGCCCACAAAACCCAGGTCGGCCTTTCCAGAGGCAACCTGATGGCACACCTTTTGGGAGTCGGAGATGCTCAAGTCGACGTCGACACGGGGAAACTGGGAATGAAAATCCACCAGCAGTTGAGGCAGCAGGTACTCACCGGGGATGGTACTGGCTGAGACCTTGAGCGGACCTTCCAGCCGGTCCAGGAACGCCATCAGTTCCTGCAGTGCTGCCTGGCGTTGGGTCAGGATGATCTCGCCATGACGGTAGAGAATCCTGGCAGCCTGGGTCGGGGCAATGGTACGTGGAAGTCGGTCAAAGAGCTGGACCTTCAGGGTCTCCTCCAGATTTTTGATGTGTTCGCTGACCGTGGGTTGAGAGATGAGCAGCTTCTCAGCAGCCTTGGAAAAGCTCCTGGCCTCGTAGACGGCACAAAAGATTTCCAATAATCGCAGATCAAGTTGCATGGCCATGCAATTGTACGCCAGGAGGATGCTTCCCCGAAAGCGGAAGGGCTGCTTGATGGATTGTCCAATGCGCATTACAATCCGCCGAGCCAATGGACTATCGTGAAATTGACTTTGACGAGGAACTCGAGACGGGAGCGGAAACCTACAACCAAGCCTTGGGGAAGTGGTGGTTACAGCAAAGCAGTGATAAGGCGCATGCTCACGCTTATCGAATGATCGTCCAGCATATTCAATCCTTTCTTCCATCCCCTCCCAGGAGGGTCGTGGATTATGCTTGTGGTGCCGGACACATGCTCCGTCGGTTGTACGGTCTCTATCCGAAGTCCCAGTTTCTGGGATTGGATGGGTCCGTGTTTCTTCTCGAGCAGGCCGGGGAACGCCTCCAGGCCCTGGAGAAAGATTGGCAAGGGCGGGTGGAACTGATCGAGACTCGTCTTCCCAACTTCGACTTGCCGGCAGGACGGGCCGATTTGTGCCTGTTTATTTTCCCCAATATTGTTCCCGACCCGGAAGAGGATGTTGAAGAGGAACATGAGTTTTTGCTCGGCGATCTGGCGGCGGCGGAGTATCTTTCCATAGCCCGCGAGCCCGACCCTGAGGAGGAAACCGTGGAGGATGATCCCGAAACGGTCTATGATTCACTCCTTACCGATAACCTCATTGCAAGTAATCTG
>JAYZBY010000057.1:0-8835 GCA_036338555.1 Acidobacteriota bacterium
TTGGAAGCCAATCAACTGGACGGTTTTCTAATTGGCCATCCTCCCAATCTCTCCTACCTCTTCCGCTTCAGCGGTTCGGCGGGTTTAGCTTGCTGCCTGTCCGGTGAATGCTATCTAATCGTTGACTCCCGTTACATTGAACAGGCCACTTCAGAGACCTGTGACTGCCACCCGCTGCTGGCAGAAAAATCCCTGGACGAGAGTCTCAGAACGCTTCTTGAAAGCTCATCTCAATCAGGTAAGACCCTGCGGATCGGGGTTGAAGCCAGACATATCTCCTGGGACCGGATCCTTCGACTCCAGTCCTGGGAAACCAAGGTCGAATGGGTCCCAACCTCCTACCTGATTGAGGAGCTCCGCATGATCAAAGATGAGGAGGAGATCAAGCTAATGAAGGAGGCCTTCCGGATAGCTCAGCAGGCTTTCCAGCTGATGACAGAGAAGGTTCACGCCGGGATGAGGGAGATTGAGGTGGCCGGAATTCTGGAGTTCGAGCTTCGGCAGGCCGGAGGCCAGGGCCTCGCCTTTGAGACCATCGTTGCCTCCGGTCCCCGCTCCTCCCTTCCCCACGCCGCCTCTACCGGCCGAACCATTGGAGAAGACGAGTACTTGCTGATCGACTTCGGAGTGAAATACCAAGGCTACTGCAGCGATCTTACCCGCATTCATCCCTTGCCCAAAGCGGTCGTGCCCGACATTTTTAATGTGGTTCAGGAGGCGCAAAGAGAAGCCATTTCCCGCGTTCGTCCCGGTGTTTCTTCCTCGGAAATCGACGCGGCCGCGCGCAAAGTCATTTCCCGGCATGGATACGGGGACTATTTCGGCCACAGCACGGGTCACGGGTTGGGTCTGGAGGTTCACGAACTGCCTTCCCTTTCTGCCCTCAAACCTCAGGAGATTCAAGAGGGCATGACCTTCACGGTGGAGCCGGGAATCTACCTGCCCGAAAAGCATGGAATACGAATCGAAGACGTCGTGGCCGTGACCCAAACCGGATATAGCACGCTCTCAGATCCGAATCTTTAGTCCGTATTATGCATCAAATTCCGACTGCAGTGACGATACCCTATCCCTATTCCGGGCTTAGCTCGTTTTGTACGTGCATCGAGAAGAAGTTCTCCCATTTGACTAAAAAGCTTCCAGAACCGACAATGAGCCCTGCGTTTTAGTTATGAACATCAAAGAGATCAGAGAACTGATCCAGATGATCGAGGAATCGTCCGCTGTTGAGGAATTCGAAATGGAGCGGGCCGGTGTTCGAATCAGGATCCGGAAAAAACAGTCCGCATCAGAAGCATCCTCGGACAAGACCACACCCGCCAAACCGGCACCGGCCGATTTGACGACTTTGCCGTCCCCGACGGTCGAGAAAGTGGATACCCACTTCATTTTCGAGGCCCCCATTGTGGGCACTTTTTATATAACCCCGAAGCCCGATGCAGAGCCCTTTGTGAAGATCGGAGACCCGGTGGAAAAGGGTAAGGTTCTGTGCATCATTGAAGCCATGAAGATTTACAACCAAATCGAGAGTGATGTAGACGGGAAGATTGCCAGAGTTCTTGTCGAAAACGGCCAGCCCGTTGAATACGGCCAACCCTTGTTCGAGATCCAAGTCAACGCCTGAACCTATGTTCAGAAAAGTTCTGGTTGCCAATCGCGGTGAGATCGCCCTGCGCATCATCTTTGCCTGCAAGGAATTACAGGTTCAGACGGTGGCCGTATACTCGGAGGCTGACCAGGATTCTCTTCACGTCCGTTTCGCTGACGAAGCGGTCTGCATCGGCCCGGCCAAGAGTCACGACAGCTACCTCAACATTCCCAGTATCATCAGTGCTGCGGAAATCACCAACGTCGATGCGATTCATCCCGGTTACGGCTATCTGGCAGAGAACGCTTATTTCGCGGAAGTCTGTGAAACCTGCAGTATCAAGTTTATCGGTCCGCCCGCCCGAATCCTTGAACTGATGGGCGATAAAGCCAGGGCCCGCGAACAAATGGTCCAATCCGGTTTGCCAATCATTCCCGGTACCGAAATTCTCAAAGACGGCGATATGGATCTCCAGAAGCTCGCCAATGAGATCGGTTATCCGTTGATCATTAAGGCCGCTGCGGGGGGAGGAGGACGTGGGATGCGGGTGGTCCAGGACCTGGACGAACTCCCGAATGCCGTGGCCAACGCCCAGGCAGAGGCCGAGAGCGCCTTTGGCAACTCGGATGTCTACATGGAACGATTCCTTGAGAACCCTCGCCACATCGAGTTTCAGATCCTTGCGGATGAATACGGCAACGTCATCCACCTCGGTGAACGTGAGTGTTCCATACAGCGTCGGCACCAAAAATTAATTGAAGAATCACCCAGTCCGATTGTCTCCGAGACGCTTCGACGGGAACTCGGGACCCAGGTCATCCAGGCAATGAAGGACATCAATTACCAGAATACCGGAACCGTTGAGTTCCTTTTCGAGCCCGATGGAAGCTACTATTTCATTGAGATGAACACTCGAGTCCAGGTGGAACATCCCGTGACGGAAATGGTCACGGGCCTGGATATTGTTAAACAACAAATTCGCAGTGCTGCCGGAGAAAAGCTCGGCTATTCCCAGAAAGACATTTCCTTTCGGGGGCATAGCGTGGAATGCCGCATCAATGCCGAGTGCCCGGACACGTTCCGACCTTCACCCGGCAGGTTGACCGCCTACCATCCGCCTGGCGGGCCCGGGATTCGGGTCGACTCCGCCGCTTACGACGACTACTGGGTGTCCCCTCATTACGATTCCCTGATCGCCAAAGTCATTGCCCATGGGGTCGATCGACAGGAGGCCCTGGACCGCCTGAATCGGGCCCTGGATGTATTTATTATCGAGGGGATTGAAACCAGCCTCCCTTTACATAAAAAAATCATCAATCATCCTGATTTCGTCCGGGGTCAGTTCAGCACAGCTTTCCTGGACAACCTGAACGGTCCAATTTAACATCATGCAGAATTCTTCAGTGAGAGGCACCTGGGGATCCAAAATCGGGTTCGTCCTGGCCGCATCCGGTTCAGCCATCGGATTGGGAAATATCTGGAGGTTCCCGACCATGACCGGACAGAATGGGGGAGCAGCCTTCGTTTTGATCTATCTGGGCTGTGTCATTCTGCTTGGAGTTCCCGTGATGATCGCGGAACTTGCTCTCGGTCGCCGAAGTCTCAGTGATCCGGTAGGTGCCTTCAAATCCCTGGCACCCAAAACCTGGTGGAAAGCAGTAGGCGCTTTGGGAGTTCTCACCGGGTTTATGATTCTCAGTGCCTACACAGTGGTGGCCGGCTGGACTCTCAGATACATCTTTGTCACCCTCAGCGGGCAATTCTCCGGATCGGATCAAGCCACCATCGAAGGCCTCCTGGAAAACTTCATCGCCGACGGCTATTCCGTCATCTTCTATCAATTTCTTTTTATGGCAGCGACCATCTGGATCGTCCGGGGTGGAATTCAAGGAGGCATTGAAAAAGCCACCAAGATTCTAATGCCGCTGATGATCGCCCTTCTCCTGCTTCTGGTGGTGCGTTCCGTCACTCTTCCCGGAGCCCAGGCAGGCCTGAGCTTTTATCTCACACCTGATTTCAGCAAGGTCGATTTCACGGTGATACGGTCAGCGCTGGGACATGCTTTCTTCACTCTCAGTTTGGGCATGGGCGCCATGATTACTTACGGCAGCTATCTGGCAAAAAACGACAATCTGGTCTCCAGCGCGCTTTACGTCTGTCTCGCCGATACACTGATTGCATTTCTGGCTGGATTTGCTATCTTTCCAGCCCTTTTCTCGGTTCCGGGCCTGTCTCCGGAGGAAGGGGCGGGCCTTATTTTTCTGGTGCTTCCCAACATCTTCAATGCCATACCCCTAGGACAATTGTTCGGTACGGCCTTTTTCTTTCTTTTGACCATTGCCGCCTTGACCTCAACCATTTCCCTTCTCGAGGTGGTGGTGGCTTATTTCATCGACCAACTGGGATGGCGGCGAAAGACGGCCGCTTTGCTGGTGGGCTCTACCTCTTTCCTGGTCGGTATTCCCAGTGCCTTGAGTAACGGCTCAGTCTCTTTCCTTTCCGGTTTTATGGATGGGGTCTTTCGCTACTTCGGAGAAATCTCCCTGGCAGTCGGAGCTCTCTTCATCTGTCTCTTTGTCGGCTGGAAGTGGGGAATTCAAAATGCCGTGGAAGCTATTCGTGCCGGTAATCCCTCCTTCCAACAGGCGCCGATGTGGACGTTTTTGGTTCGCTATGTGTGCCCCATCGCAATCGCCATTATCCTGGTAACGTCCTTCACAGCCTGATGCGACCACTCCCACTGGGAAAGGTGTATCCCATCACCAGTCTGAACAACCGGCGGGGCTGGACTCACTTCGAACTAGTTGAAAGATACCTTCAGGGAGGCGGGCGCTTTTTCCAGGTCAGAGACACCTCCCTTTCCGATTCCGCCTTCTACCACCAACTGCTCAAAGTACGATCTCTTTGCGACCCTTTCGAGGCCAAGTTTCTGGTCAACAACCGGGTCGATCTCGCCTTGGCCGTCAAAGCCCATGGAGTGCACCTGGGTCAGGATGACTTGCCGGTTGCAGCTGCACGAAAGGTGTTGGGAAACGAGGCTCTGATTGGCCTCTCCACCCACAATCGCGATCAGTTTCTGAAAGCACAGCGGGAGGACATTGACTACCTTGCCCTGGGGCCTCTTTTTCCCACCTCCACCAAAGCAACCGAGAATCCGCCGGTTGGACTGGAGACTTTAAGGGAGCTGGTGGCTGAGAGCCGCGTGCCGGTGGTCGCCATCGGGGGAATCTCTCTGGAAAGAGCCGAGGATTTGTGGACGGCCGGGGCCCGCTCCGTGGCCGTGATCTCCGACATCACCCAAAAGGCGGATCCCGCTCGGCGAGTGGCCGAATACCTGGCCCTGGCAAAGGATGTCCAATGAGCCCGCGTTTCTCACACCTGCTCGTCACGAAGCGGCGGAAGGGCTGGCCTGACAAGGCGGCGTGCGACCGAGGCCCCCGCAAACGTACTGTACGGTATGTTGAGAAGGCCGACCGAGCACAACACAATCAGGACAAATCATTGCGCCGATGCAGTAAAGGGGGTGTGAGAAATGCGGGCTAAGAAAGAACAATTCACATCCCGCTGGGGGTTGATCATTTCCGTTGTGGGCATTGCCGTTGGCACCGGCAACATATGGAGGTTTCCCCGCATTGTGGCAGCTAATGGCGGGGGATCCTTTCTGATTCCATGGGTCGTCTTTCTCTTTCTCTGGAGCATCCCTCTGATCATGACAGAGTTTGCCATAGGAAAAATGACACGCTATGGGACAGTCGGATCGTTTGCGGTACTGGTGGGAAAAAAATTCGCCTGGATGGGCACGTTTGTGGGATTCGTCGCCACCGCCATCATGTTCTACTACTCGGTCGTCGCCGGATGGTGCATTCGTTATTTTTTCCTGGCCGGAACGGGACAGCTCCTCAACTCGGCAGACCACGAGAGCACCTGGAATTCATTCGTCGATTCTGGATGGCAGCCGATTCTCTTCCACTTTATCGCTATTTCCTCCGGCGCATTCATTGTCAAGCGTGGGGTGGTCAACGGGATTGAAAAGGCCAATCGTTTCCTGATTCCCGCCCTGTTGAGTCTGCTCGTCCTCTCCTGTTTGCGAGCCATCACCTTGCCCGGGGCAGCCAAAGGTCTTGCCTACCTTTTCACTCCAGACTTCTCGACGCTCCTGAATTACAAAGTCTGGCTGCAGGCATTGACCCAGAACGCCTGGGACACAGGTGCCGGCTGGGGACTGATCCTGACCTACGCCGTGTATATGCGAAAGAAAGAAGATATTTCACTCAACGCCGCATTGATCGGACTGGGCAATAACTCTGTTTCCCTGCTGGCGGCCATCACCATCTTCTCAACTGTGTTCGCCTTGATCCCGGAACGGGCTGCTGAAGTCCTCAACACGTCAGGACCCGCTAACACAGGGCTGACGTTTATTTGGATTCCTCAACTTTTTTCGAGAATGCCGGGGGGTGTTCTCTTCTCGGCCTTCTTTTTTTCGGCATTGGCTTTTGCCGCCCTGAGCTCATTGATTTCCATGATCGAGCTCTCCACCCGGGTTCTCATGGATATGAACCTTTCACGCAATTCCGCCCTTTTAAGCGTCTATCTGATTACGCTGCTGCTCGGTATTCCTTCCGCTCTCAGCATGGACTTCTTTCTCAACCAGGACTGGACGTGGGGCATTGCTTTGATGCTCAGCGGCGCCTTCATGGCCCTAGCTGTCCTCAAGTACGGAGTCCATCGATTTCGAACCGAACAGATCAACTTCCCAGAAAGCGACTTGCGAGTGGGAAGATGGTACGGATTCCTGATCCGCTATGCCATACCCGCTCAGGTGATCGT
Organism: Acidobacteriota bacterium; assembly: GCA_036338555.1. GTDB lineage: Bacteria > Acidobacteriota > UBA6911 > RPQK01 > JADFOI01 > JAPYTY01. The sequence goes on from JAYZBY010000057.1 coordinate 6,416, forward strand.
TTTGATCACCTGGTGGTTCTCCCAGGTGATTCAGGCGGACCCGGCACACTGGTGGAACCCTTTCGCGGCGGAATCTGTCGGCACCTGTCTGTTTCAATGGACACTTGTCATTTTGGTCTTTATGGCCGCCAACCGAAGGATTGTGGAGAGGACACTAAGGCACTAAGGAATGAACACACTGAGCATTCTCATGATGATTCTGGTTCTGACGGTTGTCTGGGGTGGATTTCTATTCAGCCTGTTGGTAGCGATCCGCAAGGAGGGTCAGAAACAATAACTTCGCCCATGAACCTGCTTTTATTCGAGACCCATCGGGGAGATACGCACCCCATTGGGGAAAGGAATTCCGGTGATGATCATCCCGTGTCGGCAGGACCCGGGACTTTTGGCCGGCTCAAGGGCCACATCCACGCAACCTACCGTGCTCTGGTCAGCAAAATCGACTATCACGAACGACTCTGCTCCCACCTTCGGCACTCCTCGGGCCTGCACGTTTTCCACTCCCCTGGTGTGGACTCGACCGAGGCGCGAAAAAGACTGCGTCGTTTTATGAGGTCGTGCATCAGAAAGCACACCCGCTGGGCATGGATCGATGCAATCATCGCCGTTGCAGGCATTATCTTGGCACCCCTTCCCGGCCCCAACATCGCCTTTTTCTACCCCGCAGCCCGAAGTCTCGGACACTACTTTGCCCGTACGGGTGCCCGGAGGATTCTGGCGCTGAAGACCCTCCATTTCCAGGTCGAACCCCTCATCGATGAGGTTCAGATCCACCTCGAAAGGAATCCAGGGGCGGCAGCTGCGGCGCTCTTGGAATTGAAACAAAAGTATAATCTAGATGACCTCGATTTACTGCTAAAACCGCTTATACAACATGCACGAGAATAGAACGTTCCTCAAGAAAGTGGCCATCTTCCAGGATTTGGCGGACTCAGAACTGCAATCCGTCGCGGAGATGTTCAAAGAACGGCAGTACAAGAGGAATGAAATCATCTTCGTGGAAGAAGACACCGGACAATACATGTACGTGGTGAAAAAAGGCCGGGTGAAGGCTTCTCGGACACTGCCCAATGGGAGAGAGACCATCTTTTCCTTCCACAAGGAGGGAGAATACTTCGGTGAGATGTCCCTTATTGATGGAGAGACCGCACCCCCGCCAATGTGACAGCGGTCGTCGCTACCACGGCTTCTATAGGGCGCACTCGGTGCGCCCCCACCTCTTGAGCCCCGAAGGGGTGATGTGAAATAGCCTGGGGCGTGAGCCCCAGGAATCAATGCATTGTTAGTTTGGGAGCCCTGTAAGGACGATGTACTCTTAGCCGGCAGTGTTCTCCGGATATCCCTCCACCATGAAATCAGGAGGAAAGTGCCGGATGCGGTGAATCCCCCATCTTCCCGCCTGCTTTAACCGATCGATGCCCAGATCCTCAATTCCGGGACGGCCGCCGCTGCCAATGATCTGGGAACCATAAAAGAAATTGATCTTCTGAACCGCTTTGGCCCGCAGAGCCGAGGTCGCTACCCGAGCGCCTCCTTCAATCATGAGACTGGTGACCTTTAACTGACCCAGTTGGCCCAATATTTCCTTCAAGTCGAGCAGACCCTTTTGCTGTGTCACCTCGATCAGCTCGGCCTTCTTGGCCAGCGAAGCCACTCGCCTTTTGGCCGCTCTCCGGCTGTGGAAAATGACCACGCGGTCGGAGGAAGTGAAAAGATTGGCATCACCAGGCGTGCGCAGCCGGGAATCCAGGATCACCTTGGTGATCGGATTGCGTCTGGTCCAGCGCACATCCAGGGAAGGATCGTCCTCGAGCACCGTTTCAATACCTACCAGAATGGCATCATACTCATAGCGCAGTCGATGGACCTGTTTTCGGGCCCTGGCGTGTGTGATCCAGCGTGAATCACCACTGCCGGTGGCAATCCGGCCATCCAGGGTCAAAGCCAGTTTAAGCAGCACGAAAGGGCAGTTGGTTCTAGCGAAGTACAGAAATTTTTCGTTTTGCCGGGCTGCCAACTCACTGCACAGCCCCAAATCAACCTCAATGCCCTTCCTGCGAAGCACCGATATACCTTTCCGGAGTCCATGCCGTTGAGGATCGGGCACCGCCACAAATACCTGCCTGATATCAGCCTGGACAATCCGATCCACACAGGGAGGGGTTCTCCCGTCATGGGCGCAGGGCTCTAGACTGACATAAAGAGTCGCCCCCTTTGCCTGGGCGCCGGCACGCTGGAGCGCGATCACTTCGGCATGTTCCCGAGCCTGGTAGAGGTGGTATCCTTGCCCCACGATTCTGCCCTGTCGCACCACAACCGCACCAACCAGGGGATTGGGATTCACCCGGCCCATTCCTCGACCAGCTAGCGCAATCGCCCGTTTCATGAAGCGCTCGTGTTGTTGCTCGGAGTCCTTCATA
>JAYZBY010000058.1:0-8395 GCA_036338555.1 Acidobacteriota bacterium
TCTAATTAAACTTCTTGGCCTGCTAGTAGTCCTCCCAACCAGACCTGTCAAGACAGCACCAGATCCGATTCAGGTAACGAAATCCGGCCTGCCATCTTTACAGGGGGCGCCAGGAAACCATAAATTAGACTCCAGAGAATCCGGAGAACAACGTGGGTGCCTATGGGGAGGACAATCATGGACGACTTCCAGAAAAGCCAGAAGGGAAAAAAGGTGTTTGAGGCAATGTTTGGTACCAGAGGCCCGGTAGAGCCACCCCTGGATGAGTTCACCACCCATTATCTCTACAAGGAGATCTGGACCCGTCCCACCCTCTATGTCCCTGAAAGAAGCATGATCACGATTACCATTTTGGCTGCCCAGGGCCGGGATCGCGAACTGACCCAGCATATCGAAGGAGCCCTCAACATTGGCACCTCTCGGGAACGAATCAACTAAATGATGATTCAGGTAGCCCACTATGCTGGATGGCTCGCCGGGCACAACGGACAATGCCTAGCCCTTGAGCAGTACCAGCAGGCTGCCACGGCAAAACAGCTCGAAACCCTTGAAAAGGCCGGCCGGGATCACCCGGAAAAGCTGACCCGAGGCGAAGCCGCCGATTTGATCGCCGAACTGAGGGCGGGCTGACTTCGCCCGAGACACCATGACCGACCGCCGCCTCGATTCGATGGAACATTGGATGAACCTGGCTCTGGAAGAAGCCCGAACAGCTGCCAGGGAAGACGAAGTCCCGGTTGGAGCGGTAGCGGTATCAGAAGGAGAGCTGGTGGCACGGGATCACAATCGCAGTATTCAGCTCCACGATCCCACAGCTCACGCGGAACAGCTCGTTCTCAGACAAGCCGGCCAAAAACTGTCCAACTATCGTCTTAACCATATGGATCTGTACGTTACCCTGGAGCCGTGCGCCATGTGTGCCGGTGCCCTGCTCTGGGCTCGTGTCAAGCAACTTGTCTTTGGAGCTCGGGATGAGAAGGCGGGGGCCGTGTTCTCCAAGGTCTCCCTTCTCTCCACCGGCCTGTTCAATCACCACATCCAGGTGGTTGAGGGGGTTCTGGCCGAACCCAGCCGGGACCTCCTGCAGCGGTTTTTCTCCCAGCGCCGCTAGCCCGGCCAAGAATTATCATGAAACCGATCCTGGGCCATCCCCATATGCTAAAGTAGGAGAATCCGTTGACAGGAGATAACGCACCATGATCAGTTTGAGTGAAAAGGCGATCGACAAGGTCCAGTCATTCATGGCTTCCCAGGAAGGTGAGTATGTCGGCATCCGTGTTTCCGTGGTCGGAGGCGGGTGTTCCGGCTTTCAATATGAAATGAATCTGGCAAAGCAACGCCAGGAAAACGATCAGGTGATCGACATCGGCGGATTCCAGTTGCTTATCGACTCCGAGAGCCTTTCCGCTTTGGATGGGACTGAGATCGATTATGTCGAGTCGATTGAGGGAGCTGGATTCAAGTTTAAAAACCCCAACGTCACCGCCACCTGCGGGTGTGGCGAATCCTTTCAAGTCTAAGCCCCTGAGGGGATTCGGTTCTTCGTTCTTTCGTTTCTTTGTTTTTTTTGTTTCTTTGTTTTGCGTGACGACCTGGTGTGAAAAGATTGGCCTGGAGCGGCCGCTACAAAAGAACGAAAGAACGATAATCCCCTAGCTCCCGGCTAGGTGGCGCTTTTGGTCGCTCAGCCAGGACGAAAAGGGGCGACTCCTTCTTCCTCGCTGAATAGGGGGCGGGGGGACGATTCATTAACCCGGGCCACGGCTTCATTCAAGGATCGGAGTTCTTCCCGGTCAAATGACTCGAAAACCCTTTCAATTTTTCCGTCCTGACCCACATAAAAGAAAGTGGGAACATAAGAAAGCTCATACTGTTCACTGACAGAAAAGGGCTCGGGATCCAGCACAAGAGGCGTTGTCGGAATCCCGAAATTATGAACCATTCTGCCCGCTACCGCGGCCTCCTCCTGGGCAATCACCACCATCGAGACCCCGGATTGTGGATAGCTCTGATACATTCTCTCCAGAAACGGCAGCGTGTACTGACAGGTGGGACAGCCTTCCTTGACAAACACCAGAACAGCCGGCCCCTGTGACAGCAATACTTCAAGGATCAGCCGCTTAGATCCTGACTCAGAATTCTCGGCATCGGCTCCAACCAGTAATTCCAGTTCGAAGTCAGGCGCATGATCGCCGGGTTTCAATGGCACAATTTCAGTCCTCCCTGGCCCGCACAAACCGTGATGCCCAACAAGCCATCTCCTACAATATGCCAGGAACCTCCGCCGGGTTTCACAGTTTTTGATTTTGAGAAAACACTCCCCCTCCCCATGCCAGGCAAGTTTATTGACACTGCATATCGCCTCTAATATAGTACGCCTGCCGTTGAGCCATGAAAGAATCTAAACAGCCTCAATCTGATAGCGCTTCTCCGGATCTGCTGAAGTCGATTGAGACAATGGCCATCCGACTGCGCAGACATTCGCTCACCTCAACCACCGCAGCAGGATCCGGCCATCCCTCTTCTTGTTTCTCCTGCGCCGAACTGATCTCCGCGCTTTTTTTTCACTTGCTTCGCTTTGACGTGGCCCAACCCGACAGCCCTTACAACGACCGCTTCGTCCTCTCCAAGGGTCATGCAGCTCCGATCCTGTGGGCGGCCTGGGCCGAGGGCGGCGCATTTCCGGTTGAACGACTTCAGACACTGCGAAACATCGACAGCGATCTGGAAGGGCACCCCACCCCTCGGAATCCTCTGGTGGATGTCGCCACCGGCTCCTTGGGCCAGGGCCTTTCCGTCGGTGTGGGCATGGCACTATCGGCTCGGATGGATGCAACGGACAGCCGGGTCTATGTACTGCTGGGAGATGGGGAGGCTGCAGAGGGCTCGGTATGGGAAGCCGTTGCTCTGGCCGCTCACTGTAAGCTCGACAATCTGATCGCGATTGTGGACGCCAATCGCCTGGGCCAGAGCCAGGCCACCATGTTCGAGCACGATGTCCAGGGTCATCAGGCACGTTTCGCCTCCTACGGTTGGCACACTGAAGTCATAGACGGCCACGACGTCCAGCAGGTTCTCGCCAGCTTCCAGACGGCCCTCGATATCAAGGGCCAACCGGCTGCCATTATCGCCAAGACCCTCAAGGGAAAGGGTCTCTCCTTTATGGAGAATAAGGACGGATGGCACGGGAAGCCGGTCCCCAGGGGCGAGGACCTGGAAAAGGCACTCGAAGAGCTGGGCAGCGACCTGGAACTGGCGCAAGAGCTGCACATTGCATCGCCCAGGAACGGTGCCGGTGCTACCTCGTGCGCCTCCGCTCCAACGGCAATCGAACCGCCTAGCTACCCTGCAGATGCGCAGGTGGCTACTCGACAAGCCTATGGCGCGGCCCTACAGAAACTCGGGAAAATCAATCCGGACGTTGTTGTCCTGGACGGCGACACCAAGAACTCCACCTTTTCGCAGGAATTCCTGAATGAATTTCCCGACCGATTTGTGGAATGTTATATCGCCGAACAAAACATGGTCGGAGCCGCCGTGGGACTAGGAGCGATGGGGAAGATTCCGTTTGCTTCGACCTTCGCCTGCTTTTTGACCCGGGCTTACGACCAGATCCGGATGGCGGCCATCTCCCAGTCCAATATCAACCTTTGCGGCTCCCATGCCGGGGTTTCCATTGGTCAGGACGGCCCCTCCCAGATGGGTCTGGAGGATCTGGCCATGATGCGAGCCATTTCCGGCTCAACCGTCCTTTACCCTTCCGACGGCGTCTCCACGGAACGGCTGATTGCCCAGGCTGCAGACACCCCGGGCATCGTTTACATCCGCACCAGCCGTCCCAAAACACCGATTCTGTACGCCGCGGATGAGGACTTCAAAATCGGGGGAAGCAAGGTACTCAAGAGCAGCCCTGAGGATTGCGCCACCCTCGTAGCCGCCGGCGTGACCCTCCATGAAGCCCTGAAGGCCTACCAGGAATTGCAAAACGACGGCATCTCTGTCCGGGTGATCGATCTTTACAGTATCAAACCCCTGGATCTAGAATCCCTTCGCCAGGCGGCGGGTGAAACCCAACTCCTGGTGACCGTGGAAGATCACTACCCGGAGGGAGGCCTGGGAGACGCGGTGCGCAGTGCTCTGGCCAATGAGTCCTGTCGATTCCACCAGCTGGCCGTCACGGGGCTGCCCCGATCCGGCCCGGGCAGTGAACTCATGGATGTGTTTGGCATCAATGCCCGAAGCATCGTGGAAACGGTGAAGAAGCTGGTCGGGTGACCGGCCGCTGGTCTTTTACCAGCGCGTCCCAGGTTGGCACGATCTTGCAACCTGTTGTAGAGCGCACGATCGTGCGCCCTTTGCAAGGTCGTTGTAGCGGCCGCTCAAGCCCGACTTTCTCACACCAGGTCGTCACGAGGCGGCACGCTTAGGCTCCTACCACACTCCGGAAACGTGGAACGCGGCCGAACGGAGTGAGGGCGCTCTTCACACAAACTTCTCGACGATTTCGGCCCTGGTGGTTTCGCCCGAGGCTGACTCCACCTGATAGAACTCGCCCGGCAGGGCGAACTTGCTCTTCAGGTAGCCCAGGGCGATCGGACACTCGAAACGGGGGGAAAACACGGCACTGGTGATGGCTCCAATTCGGGTCCCGGCATCACTGAGGATCCCGGCATCTTCGGCCGGCACGGCCGATCCGTCGAGTCTCAGCCCCATCAGAAGGTTGCTTACTCCCCCGATGTGAGTAGCCTTGGAAACCACCTCCTGACCCAGGTAGCAGCCCTTGGTCAAGCTGATGGCCGTCTCCAGTCGAGCCTCCATGGGATAGCGACTTTCATCCATGTCCCGGCCATACCAGGGAATGCCTGCTTCCAGCCGCAGAATGTTGTGAGCTTCCCGGGAAATCTCGGCCACACCCAGAGAGTTCCCTTCCTCCAAAATGGCCTTTTTCAGACCGTCGCTGTTTGCGTCGGACAAAATTAATTCAACGCCCGAGTCCGCCAACTCCGGCTTTGCGACTAACCACAGAGTATTCCCTTCCCAATCCACCTCCCTCACTTCGTAGGGCTGGTCGGGGATGGCCTTTCCGAAAAGCTTCTCGACAAGATCCGGGGCTCTCGGTCCCTGCAGGGAGAAATGCGCCCTCCGGGCGGAAACATCTTCCAGCTCCACCTCATCCATGACAATGTACTTTCCCAGTGTCTCCTTGGTCACGGGAAGCAGATCGTGGGCAAGGTCGATCAAGACGGCCTCGGGCAGCTTGTAATAGAAAAAATCCGCTACCATCTTGCCCCGGTCCGTCAAAAACGTTCCGTATCTCCCGGCCAGCTCTGCCAGGTCCACCACATCATTGCTGATCATCGCATGGAGGAAGGTGATCCGGTCCGGACCGGTCACTTCGATTTTGCCCCGGTCGGTCAGATCCAGAAACCCGACGGCCTCTCGAACGGCGCTGTGTTGTTCCAGAATCTCCCGTTGGAGGATCTCTACCGGCATGCGTCCATTTCAGCAAGACCGTTGCCGCTTGTCAATTCATGATATAAACGGTCCTTCTCATGGAAATCCACGCCATTATTTTTGACTTCAACGGAGTTCTGGTGGATGACGAACCGGTTCATTTCCGCGCCTTCCAGCAGACCATACAGGAAGAAGGACTCGATCTGGACTGGGAAGATTACTGTGAAAAATACCTTCCCTACGATGATCACAGCCTCTTTTTTCACTTTTTGAAGGATCAGAATCGAACCAGCTCGAATCCGGAAATTGAGCGGCTTATTCAGGTGAAATCTCGACATTATTTCATGGCCATCGGAGAAGAGGCTCCCACCATTCCATCCTCGATTACCTTCGTCAACGGCCTTGCTTCCACGGTCGCTGTGGCGATCGCCTCAGGTGCGGCCCGGCAGGAAATCGAATTTATCCTGGATCAGCTGCAACTGCGGCAGCGATTTTCCCCCATCATCGCCGCCTCCGATGTCGAGCAGGGCAAGCCCCACCCGGAAGCCTTCCTCAAGGCCCTGGAGGGACTCCAACAATTGAAGCCGCACCTCCAGCCGGATCAGGTCATCGTGATCGAGGACTCCTATCGAGGCGTTGACTCCGCCCATCAGGCGGGCCTGCAGTGCGTCGCCCTGTCGACGACCTATCCTTCGGCAAGGTTGTCCGAAGCCGATCTGGTGGTGGAAACCCTGGCAGGGTGGTCGCTGGAGCGGTTGGCAGAGCGGCTGGGGAAATAGGAGGGCGGGAGCAGGAGAGCCGCTCATAGAGCGGCCACTACAAGATCGTGCAGCCTGAAAGCAGGGGTTAATCTTCTCTGTGTCTTTGTGTCTTGGTGGTGAAATCCGCACGACCTTGCTGTGGGCGCACCGCCGTGCGCCCCTACAACAGGCTGCTAAATATTGCTCCGAAGGGGCGGCATGAGTTTATTTCACGGTGTCCTGCCCTTTTGAAAATTCGGATTTAGGACTTCGGATTTCTGATTTTCTATCAGCCGGCAGCGATCACAATCCTCGGTTAGCCGGTCAGGGGTCAGGTCTTTCACCTCAGCGTCTCCCCGGGCTGCATCTCGATGATCTCGGTCCCCAGATCCCGGGTCAGTTCCTGCAACTCCCGGGGCGTCCCCTCGAGTGGTGGAAAGGTCCCGAAATGCATGGGGATGACCTTTTTGGCGTCCATCAAGCGGCAGGCATAGGCGGCCTCTTTGGGGCTCATGGTGTACAGGTCGCCAATCGGAAGCAGGATCAACTCCGGCGGATCGAGTTCGGCAATAATCGTCATATCACCGAACACGGCGGTATCTCCGGCGTGGTAGAGCCGAAAGCCATTTTCGAATTCCACCACGTAACCGGCTGCCGTCCCTCCATAACTGATGGACCCGTCATCCTCTAAAATGCCGCAGCTGTGACGAGCGTCCACCATGGTGACCCGAACATCATTGATCTGTTGAGTCCCCCCTTTGTTCATGGAATTCACATTCTGGGCACCTTTGCGCTCCAGCCAGTTGCCAAGCTCGAAGATGCATCCGATCTGGGGCTGGTGTGCCTTGGCGAGTGCGACGGCATCCTGGATGTGATCGAAATGAGCGTGGGTAAGGAGCATGGTATCCAGGGAATCGATCTTCTTATGCTGGTCCGGACAGGCCGGATTGTTCTGAAGCCAGGGATCAATCAGAAGGCTTTTCCCTCCGGGGGTGGTGATTAGAAAAGTCGCATGGCCCAGGTACGTCACGGCGACATCGCGATCAAGAGTCATAATCTCTCCTTTCCGCCTCGAATATACTGGAACCTGCGAATTCAGTAAACTAACCGCTCAAGATGGATAAAATTCATATCAACGGTATTGCCTGCCAGGCACATCTGGGCGTTCCTCTGCAAGAACGGGAAAATCCCCAGGAGATCGTCCTCGATTTGACCCTGTCTCTGGACCTGGAGACGGCTGGCCGGACAGACCGGATGGAATCCACCGTCGATTACCAGAAATTAGTGGAAAAAGTGGAGAGCACCCTTTCTGAAGGATCCTTTCAGCTTTTGGAGGCCCTGGCCGACCAGGTATGCCAAGCAATTTTGAGCGATACCAGGATCAAGTCCGCGCAGGTGAGGGTGCGCAAGTTTCCGGAACCCTTGCGAGATCGAATCGGCTATGTTGAAGTTGAGATGATTCGGAGCAATGATTAGTTCGCTTCGCGAACTGGTGCAGTGGTGCAGTAGCCCGGAATCGGCGCGCTTAGGCGCATCCCACACTCCAGAAGGCCGCTCACAGAGCGGCCGCTACGAGATCGTGCAACCTGAAAGCAAGGATTAATCTTCTCTGTGTTTCTGTGGTGAAAATCTGCTTTGTGTCTTGGTGGTGAGACTACCGACAGCCGCTACGCAGATTTTTTGGTGGTACCGTACTTGATGAGAATCTCCTCCAGCTCCTCCGATACCTGTTCGCTGGGCAACACGCTGTCCGCTCCCGCTTTGCGGGCCCGTTCAAACAGATCGTTCTGGTCAGGAGCACCGTAAGCCAGGACTGGGAGATTGGGATTCTTTTCCTTGACCTGGACGATCAAGGTGGTGGGACTGATCCCCTTAGCATCAAGGTCAATCATCACCATGGAAGGCTTCTGTTCCAGACCCGGCAGGAAATGGTACAGAGAAGAGACGACCTTCACTTCAACGGACGCGGCCTGGGCTGCTTGACTGATCTGGGCCTGAGAAAAGAGATCGGTGATATAGGCCAGAATACTCATGGATCCAATTCACTGCCCGTTAATGGCAGGGACGCGATGTCGAGCCCACCCAAATGAGACGATCCTTTTACACTCCAAAGGAGAGCCCGCAACTGCAGGTCTTGGTGGCATTCGGATTGACAAAGGTAAAACCCTGCTGCATTAGCTGTTCCTGCCAGTCAAGGGTCA
>JAYZBY010000059.1:0-13394 GCA_036338555.1 Acidobacteriota bacterium
GGCCATTGCCGATTTTTTAACACTCATCGAACCCGTGATGATCGTCTTTCTCGGAGGGATTATCGGTGGAATCGTCATCTCGATGTACTTGCCGATTTTTAGCCTGATCGGGAAACTGGCTGGTGGATGATTTCAAAACAACCTCCTGGTTCTGATCATCATCAGGCTGGTCCTGGTGAGTTTGGTACCGGGATTTGCGATTTTTGCTCTATTGCTTTATCCTATGGAAGAAAGGAGAATAAATTAAATGACACACCAAAAAGGTTTTTCGTTGATTGAGTTGCTGATCGTTGTCGCGATCATCGGAATTATCGCTGCGATCGCGGTTCCGAACCTCTTACAGTCCAAATCAGCAGCCAATGAAGTTTCGGCTATCGGTTCCCTTCGCACCATCGTCACCGCGGAGATCACCTACTCGGCGACCGTGGGGTCCGGTGCCTATGCTGAGAATCTTGCGGCCCTGTCAACTCAGAGTTTGATCGATGCTTCTCTGGGTTCGGGAAGCAAGGGCGGTTACACCTTCTCCCTTACTGGAACTGCCAATACTTTTACCGTCACTGCCAATCCGACTACCCCAGGCACAACCGGCAATCGTTATTTCTTCTCAGACGATTCGGGCGTGATTCGCGCGACTACCACTGGAGCTGCCACGGTCGCCAGTCCTGCACTGCAATGATCGCGTTTCAAGATTTTGAACCAAAAAGGGGTGACCTGATCAGGGCACCCCTTTTGGGTTCTTTCTTAGCCCGCATTTCTCACACCTTCTCGCCTACTCTGTCTCTCCTTCGGAGCGATGCCGGAGAAGGTGGGTGGGCGCACTGAGTGCGCCCTTATAGAAGCCATTGATGAAGATTGTCTTGTGGGTGAACCGGAATCGGCGCACTGAGGCGCCTCCCACTTTCCGGAACCGTGGAACGTAGAACGTGCTGGTCGAAGACCAGCGGCCAGCTTACTTAAGAAGCTCCAGTAGCCCTAATTTTTTGGCTGCCTCTTCCTGAGCTGTCTCCTTTAATTCCAGGGGCTCCTCTGCAACACTCTGAAGAGGATTCTCGACCTCGATATTTCGATAGTACTCCATCCCCGTGCCGGCCGGGATGAGCCGCCCCATGATCACATTCTCTTTCAATCCTTGCAGATAGTCGACTTTTCCACTGATGGCGGCTTCTGTCAAAACTCGCGTGGTCTCCTGGAAGGAAGCCGCTGAGATGAAAGAATCGGTGCTCAAAGAGGCCTTGGTTATCCCCAAAAGCAGTGGGCGGCCCGAGGCCGGTTCCCCTTTTCCTGCCTGAACCCGTTCGTTTTCCTCCTGGAAAAGAAATTTATCCACCTGTTGATCCAGCAGAAACTGCGTATCACCGACGTCCTCAACCTTGATCCACCGCATCATCTGACGAACGATCACCTCGATGTGCTTGTCATTGATGTTGACTCCCTGCAGCCGATAGACTTCCTGGATTTCGTTGACCAGATAACGCTGCAATTCTTTTTCCCCAAGGACCTGGAGGATATCGTGCGGGTTGCGGGGGCCATCCATCAATGCCTCGCCGGCTCTCACGTACTCCCCTTCCTGAACGTTCACATGCACGCCTCGAGGCAACAAGTACTCCGCCTTGGTGTTGCTGGCTTCGTTCTCTACGATAATCTTTCTCTGGTTTCTGCTGAATCCTCCATATTGAACCACACCGTCGATCTCGGTGATGACCGCCGTTTCTTTGGGTTTGCGGGCCTCAAAGAGTTCCTGAACACGAGGTAACCCACCCGTAATATCCTTGGTCTTGGTGGTTTCTCTGGGAATCTTGGCCAGCGTACCTCCCGGATACACCTGGTCACCGGGATCGATCATCAGGTGAGCTCTTGAAGGAATATGATAGGACTTGACCATTTTGCCCTTTGGGTCCTTGATCTGGATCTGTGGCTGTCTCTTCTCATCGGGAGAATCCACAATGACCTTGCGGGCAAGACCCGTCACCTCATCCACTTCCTCCTTCATCGTGATCCCTTCCACGATATCCTTGAAGACGACCTTTCCGCCTTCTTCCGTCAAGATGGCGAAGGTGAAAGGATCCCATTCCACTAACTTCTGTCCAGGTTTGATCTTTTGTCCTTCTTGGACCATCAACTTGGCACCGTAAATCACCGAGTAGCGCTCTTTTTCCCGACCCTTGTCATCCAGGATAATGAGACTACCATTGCGATTCATCACGACCAGGCGGCCTTCCTTATCGGTGACCGTCTGAACATTCAGGAAACGAACGATTCCAGCGTTCTTCGATTCGACGGTGGACTCTTCCTCGATCCGGCTTGCCGTCCCTCCGATGTGGAAGGTTCTCATGGTGAGCTGGGTACCGGGCTCCCCGATACACTGAGCCGCCAGGACGCCTACGGCCTCGCCCATCTCCACCATTTCACCGGTTGCCAGATTGCGTCCGAAGCACATCCTGCACAGGCCTCGCTTCGTCTTGCAGGTCAACACGGAGCGAATCAGCACCTTTTCAATACCGGCCGCCTGAATCGCCACAGAGATATCCTCGTCAATGTCATCATTGACATCCACAAGAATGTCTCCGGTAAAGGGATCGATCACTCTCTCCAATGCCACCCGTCCCACAATGCGATCTCTGAGGGCCTCGATGATCTCACCTCCCTCGACCAGTGCCGTCACCTCAACGCCATCCAGGGTCTCACAATCCTCCAGGGTGATGATGACATCCTGAGCGACATCCACCAGACGCCGGGTAAGATAACCTGAATCAGCCGTCTTGAGAGCCGTATCCGCCAGACCCTTCCGCGCTCCATGAGTGGAGATAAAGTACTGCAAGACGCCTAATCCTTCTCGAAAATTGGCGGTGATGGGAGTCTCGATAATCTCTCCTGAAGGCTTGGCCATGAGTCCGCGCATACCCGCCAACTGACGGATCTGCTGTTTGCTACCACGTGCCCCGGAATCGGCCATGACAAACACCGAGTTCAGTTCCTGGCCGAGTCCTTTATCGTCAGCCATGGCGTCAAACATCTCGTCGGCGATTTTTTCGGTCACATCCGACCAGATCGCTACCACCTTGTTGTATCGCTCACCATCGGTGATGGCACCATCCTGGTACTGCTGCTCGACCTCAATGACGCCTTTCCGTGCCTTCTCCACCAGTTCCTCTTTGTTGTCGGGAACGATCAAATCGTCAATGCTGATGGTGAATCCGGCTTTGGTGGCGTACAGGAAGCCCAAATCCTTCATTTCATCCAACATCTGAACCGTGGTCTCACTTCCAAGCGTGAGGTAGCAGTAATTGACCACCTGTTGGAGTCCTTTTTTCTTGAGCAAACCATTGATAAAGGGCAGCTCCTTGGGAAGATGATCATTGAAGATGGCTCGTCCCACAGTGGTTTCAATCAGTTGATTGCGAACCTCCTGCAAATCGGCGTGCAAGACGTCCTGATTATCATATTGTTTGGTTAGATCGATCAGTCTCCCGGAATGGCGCAGGAAAATGGGAGTGAGCAGTTCCACTTGTTCCGCCTGCAGAGCATGGTAGATTTCCTCGACATTCGCGAAAGCACGTCCTTCCCCTTCGGCGCCGGCACGAGCCCGAGTCAGGTAGTAGCAACCCAATACGATGTCCTGGGTGGGTACCGCCAGAGGCTGCCCGTTAGCAGGCGAAAGGACGTTCTGGGTAGCCAGCATCAAGACCGAGGCCTCGACCTGCGACTCCTGAGACAAGGGGATGTGGACCGCCATCTGATCGCCGTCAAAATCAGCATTAAAAGCGGTGCACACCAAAGGATGGACCTTGATGGCCTTTCCTTCGATTAGCACGGGCTGAAAAGCTTGAATACCCAGACGGTGGAGCGTGGGAGCACGGTTGAGAAGGACCGAATGCTGTTTGATGACCTCCTCCAGGATGTCCCAGACGATCGACTCGTGGTTTTCCACCATTTCCTTGGCGCCCTTGATGGTCGTGGCGTGGCCCTCTTTTTCCAGACGGTTGTAGATGAAGGGCTTGAACAGCTCCAGGGCCATGATCTTGGGCAAACCGCACTGGTGGAGCTTCAGCTCGGGTCCCACCACGATGACTGAGCGACCCGAGTAATCCACACGTTTTCCCAGGAGATTCTGGCGAAATCGCCCCTGCTTCCCTTTCAGCGTATCGGAAAGCGATTTCAGCGGACGATTCTTGACGCCCCGCAGGATCCGTCCACGACGGCCATTGTCAAACAAGGCGTCCACCGCCTCCTGGAGCATTCGCTTCTCGTTTCGAATGATCACTTCCGGCGCACGCAATTCCATCAGCTTTTTCAAACGATTATTGCGATTGATCACCCGCCGGTACAGGTCGTTGAGGTCGGAGGTCGCAAAACGACCTCCATCCAGAGGAACCAGGGGTCGCAACTCAGGAGGGATCACGGGGATGACATCCAGGATCATCCACTCCGCTCGGTTTCCGGATTTCCTGAAGGCATCGATCACCTTGAGCCGCTTTGCATACTTGAGACGCTTGAGCTGTGAAGTCTCGTTCTTCATCTTGAACCGCAGGTCAACACCCAGGGTATCGACATCGACCTGACGAACCAGCTCCTTGATGGTCTCCGCCCCCATGCCCGCTTGAAACTGGCCGGGGTGTTCCGCCTGCAAGGCTCGATATCTTTCTTCCGTCAACAGTTCATTCTGCTTGACGGGGGCTTCCCCGGGGTCCACCACCACGTAGGCCTCAAAATAAAGAATCCGCTCCAGATCACGGAGAGACAGATCCAGAAGATGTCCGATACGGCTGGGAAGTCCCTTGAAAAACCAAACATGGGAACAGGCGGTGGCCAGCTCAATGTGTCCCAGTCGTTCCCGCCGCACCTTGGAGAGCGTGACCTCGACACCGCACTTGTCACAAATTACCCCCCGGTGCTTCATCCGTTTGTACTTTCCGCACAGGCATTCCCAATCGGTGACGGGTCCGAAAATACGAGCACAGAAAAGTCCGTATCGTTCCGGTTTAAAGGTCCGATAGTTGATCGTCTCCGGCTTGGTGACCTCTCCGCTGGACCAGGAGCGGATCTTCTCAGGAGAAGCCAGACCTATTCGAATCGCTTCAAAATTTTTCAAAAGCTGGGTCTTGTCAAGATCGCGAAACATTCTCAAGGCTTCTATACCTCCTCATTCACTCTCGGTTTCAGCCGCCGCCCCGCTGAGGGCTTCTTCTGCGATGAGCAGTTCGGACCGGGTAGAAAGTGGCTTCTTTGGTTGTTCCATTAATTCCACATCCAAGCCCAGGGACTGCAGTTCCCGGATCAAAACATTGAAAGACTCAGGGATACCGGGATTATAGGTCGATTCCCCTTTGACGATCGCCTCATAGATCTTGGCTCGACCCTGGACGTCGTCTGATTTAGCGGTCAACAACTCCTGGAGGATATTGGAGGCCCCGTAGGCTTCCAGCGCCCAGACTTCCATCTCGCCAAAACGCTGGCCTCCAAACTGGGCCTTGCCTCCCAGAGGCTGCTGGGTAATCAGGCTGTAAGGACCGATGGAGCGGGCATGAATCTTGTCGTCCACCAGGTGGCTGAGTTTCAACATGTAGATGTAACCCACGGTGATTTTCTGAACGAAAGCTTCGCCCGTTATGCCGTCACAAAGAACGGCCTTCCCATTGCTGGGAAGATTGGCGTTGCTGAGCTCACTCTTGATCTCGTGCTCTCGAGCACCGTCGAACACCGGCGTGGCGTACTGGACGCCCAGCACCTTGGCCGCCCATCCCAGATGAGTTTCCAGAATCTGTCCCACATTCATACGAGAAGGCACACCCAACGGATTCAACACAATCTCCACCGGGGTCCCATCGGGAAGATAGGGCATATCTTCTTCCGGAAGAATCCGGGCAATGACGCCCTTATTGCCATGCCGACCGGCCATCTTATCGCCCACCGAGAGCTTCCGCTTCATGGCCACGTAAACCTTGACCATCTTGATGACACCCGGCAACAACTCATCTCCTTTTTGCATCCGGCTCAAACGCTCCTGATGCAGGGAACGAAGGATCTTGATCTGGCGACCTGTCTTGTCTTCAACCTCAGAGAGTTCTTTGAGGGCGGCCTTGGCGGAGATCTGGATCTTGCTCAATCCCTTGAAACCCAGGGTGCTCAGGATCTTTGGAGTCAACTTGCCGCCTTTTTTGACCACCACCTTTCGGTCGGGACCCAGGACGCGGGTCTGGGCAACCTTCCCGGTCAGCACCTCGATCATCCGCTTGCTGCTTTCCTCCTGCAGAATGCGGATTTCATCCTCCAGATCCTTCTCCATTCGCTGGACTTCTTCCCCTTCAATCTGCTGGGCTCGCAGATCCTTTTCCACGCCCTTTCGAGAAAAGATCCTGACATCGACCACGGTGCCCTCAATGCCGGGAGGCGTGTAAAGAGAAGCATCTTTGACTTCTCCCGCCTTTTCACCAAAGATGGCCCTCAAGAGTTTCTCTTCCGGAGTCAGTTGAGTTTCACCCTTCGGCGTCACTTTTCCTACCAGGATATCGGCGGGGCGAATCTTGGCACCGATCCGGATAATGCCGCTTTCATCCAGATCCGTTAACACCGACTCACTGACATTCGGGATATCTCGAGTGATGTCCTCCGGGCCCAGCTTGGTATCGCGAGCCTCGATTTCAAGCTCTTCGATGTGGATGGAGGTATAGAGATCGTCCCGGACCAGGCGCTCGCTCACCAAAATCGCATCCTCGAAGTTGTATCCTCTCCAGGGCATGAAGGCCACCAGGACATTCCGGCCCAGTGCCAATTCGCCTTTTTCGGTACAGGGACCATCAGCTAGCACCTGACCTTTGACGACACGATCCCCCTGCTTGACCAGAGGCTTCTGGTTGATGCAGGTATTTTGGTTGGAGCGTTTGAACTTTGTCAGTTTGTAGATATCGACTCCGGCGTCTCGCACCTCTTCCCCATCTTCGGTGAAAACCCTCATAATAATCCTATCGGCGTCAACGCTGTCGACCACCCCGGAACGCCGGCAAAGCAACACCGCCCCCGAGTCTCGTGCTGCGATGTACTCCATTCCCGTTCCTACAAAAGGAGCTTCCGCCTGCACCAGGGGCACGGCCTGACGCTGCATGTTGGAACCCATCAAGGCGCGGTTGGCATCATCGTGCTCCAGAAACGGAATCAAGCTGGCCGCCACACTGACCAGCTGTTTGGGACTGACATCCACGTATTCGATTTCGTCACGTTGAGCGAGAACGAAATTGCCCTGGTGACGCGCACTGAGCCGCTCACGGACAATCCGCTGATGCTTGTCAACCTCGATATTGGCCTGGGCGATCACGTGCTTGTCTCCTTCCCAGGCGGTTAGATAAAAGGCATGGGACTGATACTCGGCAGGTCGTTTCCGGCCCTTCATCTTTTTGTTTTCCGCATCCACTTCCTGTTGAGTGAGGACGTCGCCGATCTTGAATTTAGTGCTTCCGGCGTCGTGGATCTTGACATAGTCCGCAATTCTGCCCTTGACCACCCTCCGGTAGGGAGATTCGATAAAACCGAACTCATCGATCTGGGCATAGCAGCTCAACGAGGAGATGAGACCGATATTGGGTCCCTCCGGCGTCTCGATCGGGCAGATCCGGCCATAGTGAGTGGGATGAACATCGCGTACCTCAAACCCCGCCCTTTCCCGACTCAATCCTCCAGGACCCAAGGCTGACAGGCGCCGTTTGTGGGTGATCTCGGAAAGCGGGTTGGTCTGATCCATAAACTGGGACAGCTGGCTGCTTCCAAAAAACTCTCGGATCGAAGCCATGACGGGTTTGGCATTGATCAGATCATGGGGCATGGCGGTTGCCATTTCCTGGTGAACGGACATTTTCTCCTTGATGGCCCGCTCCATTCTCACCAGACCGATGCGGAACTGATTCTCGAGCAATTCACCGACCGCTCTGACCCGGCGATTTCCCAGGTGATCGATGTCGTCGGCCGACCCAATACTCTTTTTCAGCTTCATCACGTATCCGATCACCTCACAGAAATCCCGGGGCGAGAGGGTCCGTTCCTCAAGTGAGGTATCCAGGTCGAGCTTGATGTTGAATTTCAACCGCCCCACACGGGAAAAATCATACTTGCGGGGATCAAAAAACATGCCATGAAACAGAGCCGTGGCTGTCTCAATGGTCGGAGGATCACCGGGACGCTGTTTGCGATAGATCTCAATGAGCGCATCGTTGGTATTTTTCACCGAATCGCTTTGAAGACTGTTGGAAAGCGTATCTCCCACATCATCCTGCTCCGGAAAGAAGACTGAAATTTGTTTGACTTTCGCTTCTACCAGGGCATTGATGATTCCTCCCGTTACCTCCGAGTTGGCTTCGACAATGATCTCACCGGAGGAGGAATCCACAATCTGGACGGCAGAAAAAGCACCCTCCAGGTCTTCGATTCCGATTTCAACCTCCTTGACCTTGGCCTTTTTCAACGCGGCCAGAGCCGACTGGGTGACCTTTTTGCCCTGGGCGACCAGAACGGACCGCTTCTTTCCGGGCGTGGGTATAGCCTTACTCAGCTTCTTCCCGCGCAGATTCTCATCCCGCTTCCAGAACAGCTTTTTGCCCTGAAATCTGATTGTCGACATGGTGTAAAAGGTTTTGAGGATTTCCTCATCCGAGTTGGAGCCCAGAGCACGCAGGAATGTGGTGGCCAGAAACTTTCGCTTCCGATCGATTCTTACATAAAGCAGATTCTTCGCGTCATATTCGAATTCAACCCAGGAGCCTCGATAGGGAATGATTTTGGCCAGAAAATAGCTCTTTTGGGCGTCCGACTCGAAGAAAACACCCGGCGAACGATGAAGCTGACTCACAATGACCCGTTCGGTGCCGTTAATGATGAAAATCCCGTTCTCGGTCATCAACGGGAGATCCCCGAAGTAGACCTCCTGCTCCTTGATATCGCGGATGGTCTTGACCTCGGTCTCCTTATCCTTGTCCCACACCACCAGCCGTATAATCACCTTCAACGGGGCCGCATAGGTCATGCCCCGTTCCTTGCATTCATCGATGTTGTACTTCAGATTGAGCTGGACGGGATCCCCACAATCGTCGCACCGCTCCACTTCGTTGGAATTTCGAGATCCGCAATGCCGGCAGATCACATCCTCAATGCTGTAGGGATTTAAACCCAGAGTCTTCCCACAATTCTGGCATTCTCCTCGAAGATGCTCCAGCCCTTTCAAGGTCCCGCACTTGCACTCCCAGTTGCCAATGGAATAATCCACGAATTCCAGCGAGGAGGTCCCACGGAAGTCGGAAATCGGGAAGACCGAGTTGAACACCGACTGCAGCCCCACATCGTCCCGCTCCGAGGGCAGGAGATCCATCTGCAGGAATCGCTGATAGGACTTCTTCTGGACCTCGAGCAAATTGGGGATGGGAAAAGCAGAGGCAATCTTGGCAAAATCATGCCTTTCCCGGTAGACGTTCTTCAAAAAATCAGACATGCGCGCCAGCTCCCTTGACGGATTCGGTGACTTTTATCGACACCCTTAGACAACAACTCGAAATGATGCACGAACCCCTTTTTTTAAGTACTGGGGGATACAGAGGAATACACGGAGATACGAGAGTAGAAAAAACTCCCAACCGCTGTTTAGCCTTTATTAATCAGAAAACCGTTCAAAAAAGCAAAAAAGGGACACACCAACCCCATGTGTCGCCTCGGAAAATTGAACTCCCTAACTGACAAGAAAGCAGTCTACCATAGGTCCTTGGCAATGACAAGACTGTCCCGAAAAATCCATTCGTCCGGGCTGGGGGGCCTATCCGGCACTGTGGCGGCCTCCCTGACAAGCCAACCCATCCTTCCGGGTCAAGCTCAACCCTACTGAACCTCGACCGTCGCTCCAACTGCTTCGAACTTTGTCTTGATCTCTTCGGCTTCTTCCTTGCTCACACCCTCTTTGATCGCTTTGGGCGCTGCTTCCACCAGGTCTTTGGCTTCTTTGAGGCCCAAACTGGTCACTTCTCTGACCGCTTTGATGACGTTGATTTTCTTTTCTCCAATCGCCGTCAAAACACAGTTAAAGGCGCTCTTCTCTTCAGCCTCCGCCGCTGCCGGTGCACCGGCAGCGGCCGCACCTGCTACAGCGACCGGTGCGGCCGCCGTGATTCCAAACTTCTCTTCCAGATCGGTGACCAACTGGTTAATGTCCAGAATCGATGCTTCCCCGATCCAACCCATCACATCTTCTCGTTTAATCGTCGCCATTGCTTTTTTATCCTCCTAAAACAAACTTTTCAACTGACAGCTGACAACTATTCGTCTTTAGACTTCTCCTCGGGGGAAGCTCCTTCCGCGGCCTCTTGTGCCTCTACTGCTTCCGGTTCCGGGGTTTCTTCTGGGGCCGCTTCTTCTGTAGCCTCCTGCTCTGCCTTGGCCTCAGCCACCACCTCCTGATCTGCGGTCTCTTTCTCCGGAGCCTCTTCCTTGGTAGTCTCCTGGTCTGTATCCGCTTCCTGGTCTATGGCCTGTTGGTCTGTGGTCTGTGGCTCCGGGGCCTCTTCCTCGGCAACCTCCGGCTCCGCGGTCTGTACCTCAGCCTTTTCCTGGTCTGTGGTCTGTGGTTCTGTGGCCTGTGGCTCGGCGGCCTGTGGCTGCTCTTTCTCCCTTTTCTCCCCCAGCTGGCTCAACACGGATGCCAGATCCCTAAGGGGCGACTGCAGGGCGGTGGCCAGATGGGTCAGCGGAGCATTCAACAAGTAAAGCAACTTGGTCAGAAGCTCCGGCCGGGACGGCAGGCCTGCCAGATGGTCCATTTCGCTGGCCGAAACAGCCTGACCTTCCACAATTCCGGCCTTGAAACTCATGGCCGGATGGTCCTTGATAAACGTCTTCAGGACTCGGGCAAGTGCCACGGGATCGCCACCCGTATAGGCGATAGCCGTGGGGCCTTCGAAGTGCTCCTTGAGCTCTTCCAGGGAGGTATCCTCCAGAGCTCTGAGGGCCAACCTGTTCTTGATCACTCTATAGCCGCACTCCATTTCCGAGATCTTGCGTCTCAGGTTGGTGGAGTCCTCCACATTGACTCCCGTGAAGTTGATCAACAAGACGCTTTTGCTCCCCTTGAACGTCTCGTTCAGCTCTTTGACCACATCCTGTTTTTCTGCCCGGTTCATATCACCTCTACTTCGCTTCTACCTGGGCCACATTAACCCTGATTCCAGGTCCCATGGTAGAGGAGACAAAAATTCCGCGTAGATATCGACCCTTGGACGACGCGGGCTTGGCTCGAATCACGGCTTCGAGGAGACTTTGAGCGTTCTCAACCAACTGGTCGCCGGAAAAGGACATTTTCCCAAAAGGAGCATGAATGACACCATTTTTATCGACGCGAAACTCCACTTTTCCCGCCTTGATCTCGGTCACCGCTTTCCCTACGTCGAAGGTCACGGTCCCCGCCTTGGGATTGGGCATGAGTCCCCTTGGACCCAGTACGCGACCCAGCTTTCCCACCCCTTTCATCATATCCGGGGTCGCCACGACGGCATCAAAGTCCATCCAGCCTCCCTGAATCTTCTCCACCAAGTCGTCGCCTCCTGCATGCTCGGCACCTGCTTCTTCGCCTTCCTTGACCTTGTCACCCGAGGCAATAACGCAGACGACCACTTCCTTTCCCAGGCCGTTGGGAAGCACCACGGTACCTCTGACCATTTGATCGGCGTGCCTGGGATCCACGCCCAGACGAACCGCCAACTCGGCGGTCTCGTCAAACTGGGCGAACTTGAGCTCGTGAATCGAATGGACGGCTTCTTCGAGCGTATACTCCCGCTGCTCCAACTTTTCCTTGGCGGCCCGATATTTTTTTCCCGACATCCCTGCTCCTCAGTCTTTGACTTCAACTCCCATGCTGCGGGCGGTCCCCATGATGATTTTTGAGGCTGCTTCAAGATCGTTGGCATTCAAATCCGGCATTTTGGTCTTGGCAATCTCCTCCACCTGCTTCATGGTGACCTGTGCCACCTTTTCCTTATTGGGTTCGGCAGATCCCTTGGCGATTCCTGCGGCACGCTTCAGCAAAACCGCCGCCGGGGGCGTCTTGGTAATAAAGGAAAAGCTTCGATCCTGATAGACGGAAATCACAACAGGAATAATCAGCCCTTCCTGGCCCTGGGTTTTCTCGTTGAAGGCCTTGCAGAAATCCATGATGCTGACCCCATGCTGGCCCAGTGCAGGACCGACAGGAGGAGCCGGGGTGGCCTTCCCCGCGGGAATTTGCAACTTGATGGAACTCAATATTGGCTTGGCCATGATTTCCTCAGAGTTTCTCCACTTGAATGAATTCGAGCTCAACCGGCGTTGGCCGACCAAAAATGGTTACCATCACTTTGACCGTATTTCGCTCCAGATTCACCTCTTCAACAAGACCTGTGAAATTGGAAAACGGGCCATCGATAACCTTCACCGTCTCTCCCTTGTCGAACATGAACTTGGGCTTCGGCTTCTCATCAGCCGAAGACACCCGGTGAACCACCTGATTGACCTCCTCCTCGGTGAGTGGTGTGGGCTTGCTGCCTTGGCTCACGAATCCGGTCACCTTGGGGGTATTCCTGACCAGATGCCAGGTCTCGTCGGTCATGGCCATTTCCACCAGAATGTATCCGGGAAAGAAAAGCTTGGAGGTCACCACTTTCTTCCCGCCTTTCATCTCGACAACATCCTCGGTAGGGATGAGGATCTGCCCAATTTCATCCTGCAGAGCATGGACCTGCACGCGACTCATCAAGCTCTCGGCCACCTTGCGTTCAAAACCCGAGTAGGTGTGGATGATATACCACTTCTTCCCCTCTGTTTTGTTCTCTTTTTGAGTTGCGCTAATGACTTTTCACCTCACTCGACTTACTGAAACATTCCAAAAATTCGCTGCACAATGTTCTGCAGGAAAAAATCCACAATGTACAAGTATATCCCGAAAAAGAAAACGGTAATGATGACAATCACAGTCGTCGCGTAGACCTCCTTCTTGCGGGGCCAGGTAACCTTCTTGAGCTCTGTTTTGACATCCCCATAGAAGGTGATCAGGTTCCGAGGAGCATCTTTAACTTTCTCTAACATCATTCAATCAATCAACTGGCAGGCCAGGAGGGATTCGAACCCCCAACATCCGGTTTTGGAGACCGGCGCTCTACCAATTGGAGCTACTGGCCTGCTGATTCACGTTCCACGTTCCACGTTTTCAGAATTCAGGTTCCAGCCTCCCTCTCACGGACAATCCACAGCGTGGAACTCAGAACGGAAATCTATTTCGTTTCTTTGTGCGGGGTGTGGCGGCGACACCACTTACAATACTTCTTCAGCTCCAGACGTTCCGTTACCGTCCTTTTGTTTTTCGTCGAAGTGTAATTCTTTCGCTTGCACTCCGTACACTG
>JAYZBY010000060.1:0-11643 GCA_036338555.1 Acidobacteriota bacterium
CTTCGAAATGATGAGTGCCCAGGTGCCGCCGGAATTCCTTGATTGGATCCTTCTGAATGCGGGTGATCTGTGCATCCATCGGGATGATCTGATC
The DNA here is from genome assembly GCA_036338555.1 of Acidobacteriota bacterium. GTDB lineage: Bacteria > Acidobacteriota > UBA6911 > RPQK01 > JADFOI01 > JAPYTY01. The sequence goes on from JAYZBY010000060.1 coordinate 95, forward strand.
CAGCCTTCCCTGGAACTTTCCTGGAACCGAACTGTGGCAGCTTTCCACCAGGAGAATTCGCTTGCCCAGCGGCGGCAGCGGGAAGTGGCGGGCATAAGCAACGAAGTCCGCATCCGGAGGGGGAAGCACCCGGATCCGAGATGAATAAAGACGCCTGGACAAAAGCGGGTGAAGCTCTCCCCGGTAGTCCACCTCCAGGTTCACCAGGGATAGACCACGGGCCGCCTTCTTGATCTTCCAGTACCCACGATTCAAAAGAGGAAACACAACCGCTTTCACATCCGAAGCGGCGGGCAAAGTTTGGGCATCATTGTCGAGGAAATGGACTCGTTGAAAATAGGGAAATCTGTCCAGGTAAAAATCCACCTGTGAGGGTGCGCCAAACAGGGCATCCAGGTTCCATTCTGGATGGTACTGGCGGATTTTCTCCGCTATGTAGAAAAATTGCGGAAGGTGACAGCACTGGACCAGAAGAATGCGTGACTCCCTCATTGGCGTCAATGGCTCGGTTGAGTGCGAGCTATACTTTCGTAAAGGTTGATCATTTCCTTGCCCAGGCGATTCCAGTCGTAGAATTCGACGGCTGTCTCACGACCCGCCCGGCCCAACTGTTGACACAAGCTCGGATCGCCCTGCAGGGCAAGCGTCTGCCGCACAAATTCATCCGCGCTTCCAGCGATTATGATGTTTTCATCATGCACCGCCCGAATACCCTGACAGGCCAGTGGTGTGGCAATCATAGCCTTACCTGCCGCCCAGGCCTCGAGAATCTTGCCCCTTATGCCCACACCCGTACGCAGCGGTACCACCACGATCTGAGCCCTCCGATAAAAATCGCGAATGTCCTCGACATAACCCGTCACGGTCACTTGCGGCCTGGACTGCAAGGCCTGAATCGACTCCGGGGGTCCGCCCCCCACGATGTAAAGGCGAGTCTGGGACCGTTCCTTCAAGATTCGAGGGAAAAGCTGCTGGCAAAAGTAAAGCATGGCATCGACGTTGGGTTCATGGCGAAAGGCACCCACAAACACCAGGGTATCCGGCTCGAAGGAACCAGCCTCGTTGAAGGTGAAATATTGCGTATCCACGCCGGTGTTGATGACGGAAAGTTTCCTCTCCTCAACATAACCACGCAGGGAGTTGCGGTCTTCATCCGTCACGCATACCACCTGGTCCACCTTCCTACACAACTCAACCTCCCGGTATAAAGTCTGAAGGCTGTTGTACACCATTCTCACCTTCTTGAGAGGATTCCTTTGCAGAGCCACAAACGTGTAGTGGGCGGCATAGGTGACCTCGACCTCCGTCAGAAACCTGGGGATACCACTGAAAAGATCGGCATACTGCGCCATCTGCGGCCACTCGAAATGGACAAGATCGAAATCTTCTTCCGCCAATAACGCTACCAATTTCTCCCGGAACTCGGGACAGTTGAACTCTTCAAAGGGCTCATAGGGGAACAGTGAAATGGGTACATGATGCGTCCGTTTGACCGTCTCGACTCGTTTGCAGTGGGGAAGCAGGGAAGACACGGAGCCGGCCTCTTCCTCGTCTTCAACGAAGCTGACCAGACTGACTTCATGTCTCCTGGCCACCTCTCTCAACAGATAAAAAACGCGGTTCCCGCCGCCGTGTCGGCCCAGTCGAGGAAGGTACGCACTGACGGTGAGAATGCGCAGGGGAAATCCATTGGTTCCTGCCCGGCTGGGATGAAAGTGATTCAGATAGGCGAGAGGTTGGAGGATCCACTGGAAAAGATCACGTTCGGTCACCTGCCTTGGCACTGCCCGAATGCGTTCAGAAAGGATACAGGGCAACTTCTTCAAGGCATGCCCGTAAGTGGCAATGGACAGCTTCTGTGTGAAGTGCAAGGGGAGCAACAGAAGATGAGTGACCAGCCTGCTGAATTGATAGTTTTTCCAGACATACCACAGTTTGCGCTCCTCCATGAGTCTTTCAAGCTGAGAGGGACTGAAGCGAGTTGAACTGCTGCTGCGATGCTTGTGCAACACCCGGCTATTGGCGGCCAGGAGCACTGTCCAGCCGCGACGCCAGGCACGGTAACTGAGGTCCGTGTCTTCGAAATAACAGGGACTGAAAAGAGAGGAAAATCCTCCCAGTTCCAGAAAACGTTCACGGTGAAACGCGGAAGACCCCCCTCCGGCCCACAGCACGGGTAGATACCCGCGTACCTTGTGGACACGTCGAACAGGTGCGTGCGACAAGTGAGGATAACCCCACTTGAAGCAAAGTTGAGTGTTGCCGGTTTCCTGACGGTGCTTATTCTCAGGGAAGAAGATCTGGCTGGAAACGGCAAACACCTGAGAATCGGAAAAACCATTCAGGAGCGGGGAAAGGAAATCCTCCGAGACGATCATGTCGTTGTTGAGCAGAACAACAACATCGTTACTGGCAGCCTCCACACCCCGGTTGTTTCCCTCCCCGAAGCCAATGTTTTCCTTCAAGACGACGATCTTAAAATGGGGGTATTTTCTCCTCAGCCAGTCGACGCTGTCGTCGTGACTGCCGTTGTCGACAACGATGATCTCGTGGTTCTTTCCCGAAAAGCGGACAGCCCTTTCCAGGGCAGGCAGGCTCTCCTCCAACAGATGCCGGCCGTTCCAGTTCAAAATCACAATGGAGCAGAGTTCGAGAGAGGTATCCCGGTTCGGCGCTGGGGCCAGCCTGGAAGCCACAGACCGCCAGCGGAAAAGGTTCAGACCATCGCAAAGGAGAAATCCCAACAAAAGTAGAGCCTGAGCCGGAAGAAAGACAAGCCAGAGGATGGCGCGAATCACCAGCATGCCAGTATTATACGCGACCTTGCGTGCAGTGAACTCCCTGGCCGTAGAGATCATTCTAGCGGGGTGAGTTCTGGGTTTTCAGTTATCCTCTGTCCGCATTTTGCAACCAAAGCGTGCAACTGGATTCAACCCGTGTCAGACCGGAGTTTGAAATAGGGAAAACAACGGTTAAGCTAGTTAGGATAGAATCGTGGACCCATTTTTTGGAGTCGGAGCGAAAAGTGATAACGGTAAGGTAAAAAGGAAGGATAGCTCCTACACAGTTACGGAAACACCCATGCTGGAATGGACAGGGGAACGTTTCCTCCCCTGGGTTGAGGAAGCGACAATCGCCTATGAACATCTGCATCGCTACGCTTTCGCCTCCCAGTTTGTTGAGGGGAAGAGGGTACTCGACCTGGCTACGGGCGAAGGCTATGGGGCCAGCCTGCTGGCCCGGAAGGCGGCTTCGGTCCTGGGAATTGATCTGGACGAGGCCACCATTCGCCATGCCAGCGACAAATATGACCAGGCCAACCTGCGTTTCCTGGTAGGAGCCCTCACCCAGGTCCCCCTGCCGGCATCCCAATGCTTTGACGTTATTGTCTGTTTGGAAGCTATCGAACATATCGAGGAGCATGAACCGCTCCTGGAGGAGATCAAGCGGCTTTTAGTCAACCACGGACTACTCATCATTTCCACTCCCAACAAGGTTGTTTATACCGACGAAACGGGTTTCGAAAACCCGTTTCACGCCAAGGAGCTGGACTTCGAGGGCTTCAGTCAGTTGTTGAATCGAAGCTTCAAAAGGACCTGTTTCCTGGGACAACACATCTATTGCAACTCCCACATTTGGCCCGTTCCGGCCGAGCCAATCGAAGGGGAGCGAAAAATCACCGAATTTCTCATCGACAGGAGGTCAGAGTTCACTCTGGCGGAAACCGATCGGCGCACTCCCCGTTATTTCATTGCCCTGTCCACAGACGGATCTGCTGATTTCATTCCGAGGGAAAGCGTCCTGGTGGATGTGTCCGACCAGTTCGCCCAACAAACCAAACAGGAAACGGAAAGGACTGGTCTCTTACACGAAGAAGCCCTCGCCGACCTGAGAGACCAGCTCAAGGAATCCCAAAAACAGGTCCGTTCACAGGAGGAAGAGCTGGCGGTCCGGGCAGATCACGCCCGTTCACAGGAGGAAGAGCTGGCGGTCCGGGCAGATCACGCCCGTTCACAGGAGGCAGAGCTGGCGGTCCGGGCAGATCACGCCCGTTCACAGGAGGAAGAGCTGGCGGTCCGGGCAGATCAGGTCCGTTCACAGGAGGAAGAGCTGGCGGTCCGGGCAGATCACGCCCGACAACTGGGCCAACAGATCGATCAGTTATGCCTGGAGAGGGACCGGGTCACTGACCAACTGAACCGCACCAGAGAAGAACTCCAGATCATCAAAGATGGGCTGGGATGGAAGGTACTCAGCCAGGTCCGTGCTCTCAAAGAGGCTCTCCTACCCAAGCACAGCCGACGCAGAAAGGTCTATGACCGCTGGCGCCCGAGACAGGATTAGCCCGTGCGCCGATTCAGTTAACCACTGCACGACTCTGCACGACAGCAAAAAAGGCACAAAAGCACGAAGTCCACTTCTAGTCCCCTGAATCCGTCGGGATCGCTCCCTGTGTAATCGTAGTCGCTCGAACCCGCATCGGAACGCGTATCTGGCCGTAAGTTGTGCCTCTCTCGACAACCTCCAAAGCCAAAGCATTGTCCAACCACTCACACATGTCATATTGATCCAAACTGCCATCGGCCACAGCCGGTGAGAAATAGTAGAATCCCGCCTTTAGAAACGGCAATTCCATGATGAAATCCACTGAAAGCCGATCCCCGGCCTGGGCAGCCGCCAGGGGCATCCCCTCGAACAAGGCGTTGGTACCGGTAACGTCTTCCCCCAGTCGGTTGCGCAGCATGAATCCAACATTGGGACTGGCGACGGACTCGAGAAACTCGATCGAAATACGAATACAGACGAGATCACCCTGCACGGCACTGGCCAACGAATGTCCTTCCCTGCTGAAAGCGCCGATACCGCAGATCTTCGCTTTCCCATTCCCGTACTGATGGTCGACATTGGGGATTTCCGACAGAAAGTCGGGAATTCGTTGCAGCGCCTCCAGAGACACACCCAGGTCCGAGGAACTTTCCAGAACCTGCCCCACGGCTTCCGTCTCCATGACTTCTCTGCTTCCCTTGCTCACCATGGCCGCCAGGTAATTCGAAACCACGTCGTCCGTCGACCCGTCCATCCGGGCCTCGCCATGGTCCATCCATATGGTGCGATCTGCCAGGCTGCGGACAGCTGCCAGGTCGTGAGAGACAAACAGTATGGTCACCCCCTCACTCTTGAGTTGTTGAATCCTGCGGATACAGCGCTGCTGAAAGAAAATATCCCCGACTGACAGGGCCTCATCAACGATGAGAATGTCCGGATCCAGGTGGATGGCTACGGCAAATGCCAACCGAACGAACATTCCAGTTGAATATGTTTTGAGCGGAAGATCCACAAACTCTCCAATTTCCGCAAATTTCTCAATTGACGGTATACGCTCACGCGTCTGTGAATCGCTGAATCCAAGAATGGAGGCATTGAGAAAAATATTCTCCCGGCCGGTGAATTCCAGGTTGAATCCCGATCCAAGCTCCAGCAGAGCTGAAATACGTCCGTTGACCTTCAGGCTTCCCTCGGTGGGGCGGAGAACCCCTGCAATGATGCTGAGCAAGGTACTCTTTCCCGAACCGTTTTCTCCGATAATCCCCAGACAACACCCGCGTTCTAACTCAAAACTGACGTCTTTAACGGCCCAGAAGGGAGAGTGATAGATTTTTCCTCTGAAAGAGAGCATCTCCTTCAAATGGTCCGATGGACTACCGTAGACACGATAGCACTTGGAAATTTGGTCGGCTGAGACGAGTGACATTTATAGAACGTCCGCAAATGCGGGTTTGGACCGCCTGAACAACAGGGCGCCCACCAGAAAAGCTGCCAGGGTCCATCCCCCAAGAACCAATAATTGCTCTGGGCCGGGTTGGCTGAGCTGTAAAAATGCGGTCCGGTAGCCGGAAACCAAGGTCGCCATCGGATTCACGGCGATGAGTAGCCGGAAAGAATCGGGAACCATCTCGGCCGGGTAAAAAACAGGGGTAAACCAGAACCAGAAAACCATCAGCACATTGAGCACCTGCGTGGTGTCTCTGAAAAAAACATTCAAGCTGGAAACTAACCAACCCAGTCCCTGGGCAAGAATGATCAGGATCGGAAGATACAGCAACACCCACAAGACCGACAAATGGATCGAATGAAAAAGCAGGAGGGCAACCATAAGAATGGTCAAACCGATCAAGTGGTGCACCAGATTGGACAGGGTTATGGCAATGGGCAGGATTTCAGCTGGAATGACCGTCTTGGTGATGAGGGCAGCATTGTCCGTGATAGCTCCACAACTTCTGATAACGGTATCCTGAAACATGAACCAGGGCAGAATTCCACAGAAAAGATAAAGTGGAAAGTTCTCCGTTCCCACCCGAGGGTCCAGTCGTAAGCGAAGAACGACGCTAAACACAAACGTGTAGCACACCAGCAGAATGACGGGATGGACAAAGGACCAGATAAAGCCGCCCACGGACCCGACATAACGCTGTTTTAGATCCCGAATGATGAGGTTCTTCAACAGATTTCGGTTAGTGGTTAAATTTCGTAAGAAAAACCATATCCAGGTTATTCTCATAGAGCGTATCCTTCCTCACAGCAGCCCGGATGATGCATCATCCGATTCGGATCCCAACAATGTAAGAGATTCTCGTCTCGGTTGCAATGGTGGGTCAGCGTCACCGCTGACCCGCTGACAACTGACAGCTGACAGCTGACAGGGCAACGAGAAAAACCTGGACCATGGAAGGTGAAACACGCTGGGCGTAGACCGCCGATAGGCTAGTTCTTCGAGATCTGTTCCAGTGGATCAGGGGAGGAATGCAGATGGGTCAGTTTCCATTCGGTGTCAGCCTTGCGATAGATTTCCGTCCAACGCCCGTTTTGACGAAAATGTTGGCCATTTTGCTGGTAGTCCATCAAGAACTGGGAGGTGATCCAGGCCACGTCACCGTGAACCTCGATCTGTATATTGGAGGTCAGGATGGACAGTTCTCTGATCTGAGCAAAATACTGCTGCAGAGTATTTTCGAATGTTTTAAAATCAAAAAATCGGGGCGGCGGAAGGACGTTGAAAACCACGGCATCACCACTGTAGAGATCTCTCAGGTGATCCAGGCTTTTTTGCTCCCACGCCTTCACATGCTGACGATGCAGGTTGAGTAAACGTTCCCTAGGGTTGTTGCGCATAACTCGGAGAAGGCCGATTTTACCAGAAACACGCCTATTTTGACAGTACTATCTCGTGGAACTTATGCGTATCCCATTATTTTAAAGCAGTTTACAGGCCCTACCGGCTGAGTGGACCCAGGACGTCCAAATCGCTCATCATCCGGGCCAAGCGTGACGGTGTTCGATGCATTGGAGATTCTATGCATAATATGGAACCGGGGTTCACCTCAGATCACAGGTCACTTTTAGTTGAGTTCAAACGGGCTGAACTTCTCTTGTTCGGCAAGTCCATCCAGGAAAAATTCGGCTTGCATTCTCCCGTTTATCTGGATTTGCGAGAGAAGCTCTACGACCGGATTGATCTGCTGTGGCGTATAGGAGGTGAATTCTTCCAAAAGATCGACTCCCTAGCCGACCCCGACTCCAGACAAGTGGTGATAGGAGTTCCGGATACGGCCACCCCGTTGGCACTGTCCACCGTTTTGTACTCTTGGAAACAGAGAGCGAACACTCCAATGCACTACCTTCTCCTGCGCAAGGAAGGAAAATCCTACGGCTCGGCTCCGCCCAGCTATGTCATTGGAAAGAAGAATTGCAAGGACTGTGAGTATAACCTCATTGACGACGTCATTGCCTCCGGCCTGAGCAAATGGAATGCGATTCAAAGTTTAAAAAAGGAAGGCATCGAGGTCCAAAGAATTCTTGCCTTTATCGACCGCCAGCAAGGCGGTTCCGAATTGTTAGAACAGGAAGGATATCCCGTACATTCCGTCTTCAAACTCCTCGACGTCGTGACTTTTTACCTGGAGGAAGGCCTCATCAACGAAGATCAGCACCGGGAAATCTGCGAGTTTGTCCAATCCCGCAGGTTCGACAGGACTCTTTGGGAAGATTAGGCTATTATGAGGCTTTGAGCCCGGATTATGCAGAGTCTGAGCTTGCCGAAATAATCCATCCCGGCTGAGGAGCAGGCAGAATGCGTTCACTGTGGTCCGATACGTTTACCGTTAACACGTCTCCAATTCCCGTCCGATTGGAAACCTCGCAACGCGGTCAGACCCTGAGCCCAGGGCAAGGGCCATGCAAAGAAAACTGGAAACCCAGGAAATGCTGAGTTATTTCAGCAGGGAGAATGTGTCCAACATTCTGGGAATCAGGCCCGGGCGTCTGCGGTATTGGAACCGAATCGGTCTGGTCAAACCCAGCGCTCACCAGAAGGGACAACACTACTATAATTTCCACGATCTGATCTGCCTCAAGACCGCACAGGGTCTCGTTTCACAAGGCCTTCGAGCCACCCAAATGAAAAAAAGCGTGGAGTCTCTTAGGAAGAAATTCCCCGAGCTTGAAGACCGTTGGGCTGGTCAACGCCTGTACGTGTTCGGATCGCGTGCCCTCATCAGTCATCGAGACAACCTCATGGACACCCAATCCGGTCAGCTGCTATTCAAATTCAATCTCGACGATCTGACCAAGGACCTAAACGATCAAGTAAAGGATTTCCGTTCCAACAAAACAGCGGAAGACTGGTTCGCAGAGGCGCTTGTATACGATTCCAGCGAAGAGACTTATGACCTCGCGCTTCAAGCCTATAGAGAGGCGGTGAAGCTGAATCCGAAGTTTTCCGATGCTTACGTCAACATGGGCAATGTTTTTTTCGACCAAAAGAAATATGAAGAGGCCGCACCTTACTATCGATTCGCCATCGAAGCCGAACCGGACAACGCCAGGGCCTTCTTCAACCTGGGCAACACTTTAGATGAGGCGGGCTCGACCAAGGAAGCCATTGACTGCTACCAGAAAGCCCGGGATCTGGATTCCAGCTTTCCCGATGTTCACTACAACCTGGCCGCCGCCTGTGAAAGACTGGAGCAGTGGGGAGAAGCTTTTCACCATTGGACAACCTACCTGAAATGGGATTCTCTCAGTCCCCAGGCTGAATTTGCCCGCTCACGCCTCCGATTTTTGAAATCCAATCTGGCCCGGCACTAACTATTTAACTTGCTTCAATCGCAGGGTATGATACGGACTAGCCCGAAAGATGCATAATGGGGGCCAAAGGAACCAAGTGAGATGATTAGCCGGGCAATGGAAGACTATCTGAAAGCGATTTATCAGTCCTCTTCCAGGGATAACCGAGTCTCCACGACACAGCTGGCTGAGAAGATGAGCTGTTCTGCGGCTAGTGTGACCAACATGCTGCAAAAGCTGTCCGAATTGAAGATGGTCTTGTACGAACCCTACCAGGGAGTGGTGCTCACTCCTGCAGGGAAAAAGGTGGCACTTGAAATCGTTCGTCACCACCGGCTGATCGAGCTCTATCTGGCCGACGTGCTGGGATACAGCTGGGATAAGGTCCATGATGAGGCGGAAGAGCTGGAACATGTGATCTCTGAGGAGTTTGAGGAAAAGATTGATAAGGCTCTCGGGTACCCGACAACCGATCCCCATGGGGATCCCATTCCAACCAGAGAGGGACACATTGAGCAGGAGCGCTTTCACTCGCTGTGGGAGATCTCAGATGTGGAGAATGTCCAGGTGCGCCGTGTCAGCGATAATGATCCTGAAGTCTTGCGTTATCTGGCCGAAATAGGGATCTTTCCGGAGGTGGAAATCAGCGTGCTCAAGAAGGCCCCCTTCAACGGTCCTATCCACATCGAGGTGAACCACAACAAGCACAGCCTGAGCGAAGAACTGGCCCGCCAGATTTTCGTGATTCCGGCTTAACCGGGGACTTTTCCGAATCCACTCACCACGTAGGTGCCACTGCGGGAGTCCTCACGCAGTACGATGAGCCCGTGCTTCTGAGCGTCTTCCAGCAACTCACTGAAGGCCCGGTAACCATAGCGCCCTTCATTGAAATCAGGTTTCTTGCGCTTCATGGTTTGCTTCACCATCGAAGAGTGGAGAATGTCCTTGTTCTCCCTCATCAATGCACTGACGGCTTCGATCAGCAGCTGAAAGACAGGCCGCTTTTCCTTGGAAATATTCCGAGAAAGTTTCGGCGGCTTGGTGGCAACCTGTTCTAGTTCTTCGTAGAAAATGAATTCATCACAATTATCGATCAGTAGTTTCGAGGCGGATCCCTGGGTTGCCAACCCGATCACATATTTCCCATTCTCCCTGAGTTTCGAAACCAGGGGAGAAAAATCACTGTCACCGGAAAGAATCACGAACGTGTCGATGTGTTCCTTGCTGTAGCATAGATCCATGGCATCGACGCACAAACGAATATCAGCGGAGTTCTTGCCCGTCTTGATGCGCTTGGGGATGTCCACCAACTCGAATGCTGCATCGTGCAGGGGTTGTTTGTAGGGAATAAACCGGCCCCAATCGGCGTAGGACTTCTTGACCAGAATTTTCCCCTTCTCTACCAGCCGCTCCAGAACCTTCTGAATTTCAAACTTTTTATTGTCCGTGGATTTCTGGAAGCCCAAGGCTAGGTTTTCAAAGTCGACAAAAACAGCCAGCGTTCTTTCAGATCCTGAGTTCATCCTGGGCAGGGTATCACATGTGTGTGCTGATGGTTTGGTCATATTGAATGCTGTACAATGGGGCTAGGCATTCCGCTCCGGAAGAGTGAAGCGGGAGACAGGCTTTCTCAAAATGAGACTACCCAGGTTCTTCAAACGTTTGGCACTGGTGAGCATGTTCTTTTTGCTGCTCTCCGCAGCTACCCTTTGGGCTCTGTTTCCGGACCTTGATGCCGATCCTCTGGATCCAGCCCACTTCCGATTCGCCAGAGTCCAGTTCAGTTCCTACTTCTACGGGGGCTGGAACCCCGGGTGGCGTCATGATTATCCGAGGGCTGAACGCAACTTGCTGAGTATTCTATCTGAAGTAACGGGAATTGAGACCACACCCGACTCCAATGTCATCGTCCAACTGGAAGATCCCGAAATCATGGACTATCCGCTCCTCTATTTCAGCGAACCGGGAACCTGGAACATCACACCGGAGGAGGCTCGTAATTTTCGGGAGTATCTGGACAGAGGGGGCTTCGCCATATTTGATGATTTTGACGGCCCTCGAGACTGGATGAACTTCGAGCGCTGCATGAAACAGGTGATCCCGGAACGCAATCTGGTCGAGCTGACCCTGGATCATCCTGTTTTTAACTGCTTTTATGAAATTGAAACCCTGGACATGGTGCCGCCCTACCGAGTACGAGGGAAACCCACCTTCTACGGCCTGGAGGATGATCATGGCCGTCTTCAAGTGGTGGTCAACTTCAACAACGACATTGGTGACTTCTGGGAGTGGTCAGACGAGCAATTTCATCCCATCCAGCTCTCCAATGAAGCCTACAAATTCGGTGTGAACTACATCATTTATGCACTGACCCACTGAGCCCGTATAATTCATAGATTCTCTACTACAGCGCCAAAATCATCCGT
>JAYZBY010000061.1:0-19030 GCA_036338555.1 Acidobacteriota bacterium
AATTTGCCACCGGTTGGCCCTCAAAGACCGCATCATCTCCAGAACATCGCGGTCCACCGACTCAAACCCGGCAATGGAATTCACCAGCAGCGGGAAAAAGGTGAGCATGGCCACAATAACGATTTTGGAAGTCATTCCAACTCCGAACCAGACGATTAGAAGAGGCGCAAGCGCCACTTTGGGAAGACTCTGAAATGCCACCAGGTAAGGCACGAACACCTTTCCAAAAAATCGACTCTGGGCGATCAGCGTACCGAGAAGGATTCCCGAGCCGCTTCCAATGACAAATCCTGCAAGTGCTTCGCCCAGGGTGTAATAGATGTGAAGATAAAAACCCACACGGCTGGTCAGCCCTTCGGTGAACCCTTCCTTGAGTGAGATCAGAACACCGCTGGGAGCCGGCACCAGATAAAAGGGCACCTCAAGATATCTCACCAGCAGCTCCCAGACTCCTATCAGAATTACAAACAACCCCAGGCTGTACAGCCACTCTGCCTTGAGTAATCCGCCCCTCCACCGATCGGGACCCTTGGCCATGCCCTTCATTCTATTCCCCCGGCCTCTTCACCGATACCCAGCAACGAGCGAATGTGTTTCGCCAACCGCCCAAACTCCTGGGTCTGGATCGTTTCCAGACGCCGGGGACGAGGCAGGTTCACACTGAGGGTATCGGCTACCTTACCGGGCCGAGGCGTCAGGGCCACTACCCGGTCCGAGAGAAAAATCGCTTCGGAGATACTGTGGGTGACAAACAGGACCGTTTTCTGACTTTCCCTCCAAATCCGGAGCAGCTCGAGATTCAGAGCCTCTCGAGTCATGGCATCCAGGGCTCCGAAGGGTTCGTCCATGAGCAACACATCGGGCTCATAAACCAGCGCTCGGGTAATGGCGACCCGTTGCTGCATTCCTCCTGAAAGCTCAAAGGGGTACTTGTCGACGAACTCCGCCAAACCCACCGTCTGCAAGATGTCTCTGGCCCGCTTTTCATAGTGGGAACAATCCAGCCCCATGACCTCGATCGGCAACAGGGCATTTTCAAGGACGGTCCGCCAGGGCAACAATACCGGCTGCTGAAAGACGAACCCGATGTCCTGCCGGGGCCCCTTGACAGGTTCACCCCCAACCCTTACCTCACCCTCATATGAAATTAGTCCTGCCACGATTTTCAGGAGAGTGGTTTTGCCGCAGCCACTTGCGCCCACCACCGATACGAACTCACCCTGTCCCACCTCGAAGGAAATGCCTTGAAGAGCTAACAGGGTTTCCTGCTGCAGGGTCGAGTAGGTTTTGGTGACCTTTCGGAGTTCAATTAAGGGCGGCATAGTGCAAAGAAGTTTTACCACAGAGACACAGACTTTCCTTTCCTTGTCTTACCATCCCGTCCTAGCGTCACACGAAAATTCTTCTTAATATTTCAGTGAATTCTGAGGATGTAGCCGAACTCCGCAGGATTTGAAGAAGAAGAAACAACCGCATAGACACACAGTTTGGCACATGACTTTGAATCAAGGGAAAGAAAAAAGGTTTCTGTGTCTCTGTGTCTCTGTGGTGAAATTTCTTATCTTCTCTGGCTAGCCGAGCATCAAATCGCCGCCGTTATGATAGATGATCTGCCCCGTGAACCACTGGCAGGCATCCGAGGCCAGAAATACAACCATGGAGGCCAGATCTTCAACTCGTCCAATCCGGCCCATAGGAAGAGCCGCGCCCATTCTCTGCTTTTCTTCCTCGGTGTAGAGCCGACCTCCCCGGGGTAAAGGCGTGTCGACGGGGCCCGGCGCGACGGCATTGACCATGATGCCATGGGAGGCCACTTCCAGAGCCAGGCTCTTGGTCAGCGCGTTGACTCCCGCCTTGGAAGCGGCATAGTGAGATCCCTTCACGATCCCTCGTGCTCCGTGTCCGGCCGAGATATTGATAATCTTTCCGCCCTGGTTGGCAATCATGTGCCCCACCACTGCCTTGCACGCCAGAAAGGTCCCCGTCAAATTAACGGCGATCACCTGATCCCACTCTTCCTCCTCAAGATCCTGAACCGTGTCTTGGGGAAAAATTCCCGCGGAATTGACCAGAATATCTATCCGACCAAAGGACTCGATCGTTTTTTTGACGAGGTCGCTCACCTGCTGGTACTGAGTCACATCCACCGCTGCCCCCAGAGCCGGCTGGCCGGCCTCGGTGATCTCGGACGCCACACCTTCCGCTCGCTCGGCGACCAGATCACCCACCCCGACCGAAGCGCCATTCCGCGCCAGGGCCAGAGCCGAAGCACGTCCAATCCCGCTGCCTCCACCCATTACCAGGGCCACTTTTCCTTGAACATCCATGCCATTCCTCCCGCCTTTTGATCGACTACAACTCCCAGCATACTATCTCAGAGGATGCGAGAAGCAAGCGCCCCCTTTTTCCTTGACATGCCAGGAAATATTTACTAACTTCGACCACTTCCAAGGGCCGTGTGACCTTACACTGAAATCGTCGATGTCTGCTAAAAAATCTCAATAAAACAGGAGAAGAGGATGGGAGAATTTGACGGGCGGGTTGTAGTGGTAACAGGAGGGGGATTGGGGCTGGGCGAGGCCTTCTCTCGAGGTTTTGCTGCGGCCGGTGCACAGGTCGTCGTGGCCGACATCGCCGACGAAGCCGCCAACCAGGTGGCCGAGGAAATCAATGGCCTTGCCGTCCATACCGATGTCTCGGATGAAACCAGCACCAAGGCGATGGCCCAGGCCGCTCAAGACAAATTCGGACGAATCGATATCCTTATCAACAACGCGGCCCTGTGGACGGCGATTCTGCCCATGAAGCCCTGGGATGAGATCCCAGTAGAGGAGTGGGATCGGGTGATGGCGGTGAACGTCAAAGGCTACTTTCTGGCGGCACGAGCGGTGTTCCCCTACATGAAGAAAAATAAATGGGGCCGCATAATCAATTTGTCATCCAACACGGCTCTTAGCGGGGTCCCTGGAATTCTGCACTATGTGAGCTCCAAAGGAGCCGCCATAGGGCTGACTCGAGCGCTGGCCCGGGAAATTGGGAGCGAAGGCATCACGGTTAATGCCATTACGCCAGGCCTGACCTCCACGGAAGGCGTCAAGGCGCACTATTCAAATGAGATGCTGGAATCACGGATCACGGCTCGCTCCGTCCAGCGCCAGCAGCAGCCGGAAGATCTAGTCGGGACGGTCATGTTTCTGGCCTCGGATCGGGCCGAGTTCATCACCGGGCAGACCGTGAACATTGACGGCGGTCAGCTCATGCACTAGCCAGGATCATGAATAATCCGGGCTTGCCCGGTCTCGGCCTGGCAGGTACAGGCTGAGCTTCACCGAATCAAAAGACATTCGACCCACCCACATGAACGATATTTCCGCCTTGCTGGAACCCCGATCACTGGCAGTTATAGGGGCCTCGTCCAAACCCGAGAAATCGGGCCACGTCCTGCTCAAGAGCATCATCATCAACAACTACCAGGGTAAGATCTACCCCATCAATCCCCATGCCGAGGAGATCTTAGGACATAAAGCCTACCAATCCATCCTGGACGTCCCCGGCGACATTGACCTGGTCTTCTTCCTCCTGCCCGGACAGTACATCGGGGATCTCTTTGACCACTGCCAGCAAAAAGGCGTCAAAGCCGCCGTCATCGTGGCCGCGGGTTTCAGCGAGATCGGAGCGGAAGGGGCCCAAGCCGAGGCCAAGCTGCGCCAGCTGGTTGAGAAATCCGGGATCCGCTGCATCGGACCCAATACCATCGGGTTCATCAATATGCAGGCCAATCTGGTGGCCAGCTTTGTGCTTTTCACCAACTGGCAGGACGGCCCCATTGCCCTGGGGGCCCAGTCGGGCATCTTTGGAGGGGCGGTGGCCGACGAGTTGATGGCCCGGACCGTGCAGCGGATTGGAATCTGCAAGAGCGTGGCTTTCGGCAACAAGATCGATCTGGACGAAACCGACTTCATCGAATACGCCTGGAAGGATCCCTCCACTCGAGTCATTGCCCTCCACCTGGAAGGCTTGAAGCGTCTGCGACCCTTTTTGTCCCTGGCCAACAAGGTCAAGGTCGACAAACCCATCATAATCCTGAAACCGGGACGGACCGACCTGGGAGCTCGAGCCTCTGCTTCCCACACTGGTTCGCTGGCAGTGGATGACGAGCTGCTGGACCATGCCTTCCGCCAGTATGGCCTGATCCGGGCCGACGACTTGTCCGAGTTTCTGGACTACATGAAGGCCTTCTCCTATCAGCCTCTACCCCCGGGAAACCGGATCGGGCTGGTGACCTTCAGCGGAGCCAACGGCGTCATGGCATCCGATGAACTGCGCGATCACGGATTCGAACTCGCCAACCTGACCGATTCTACCCTGAAGCGGATCCGGGAATTCCTCCCTCTCTGGCAGCCCCCTTCACATCCTTTGGATCTGTGGGCAGCACTGGGGGCCGGCAACCGACTGGTTCATGAGGAAGGAATTCTGTCGGTGCTCAACGATGAGAATACCGATGCGGTGCTGGTGATCCTGCTAGCCCTTTCCAACGCCGACTTTGACGGTATGCGTGAGATTTATCAGACGGCCCGCCAACAGCAGCCCCAAAAACCCGTCTTCACCGTCATCCTGGGGGGCGAGGTGAAGCAGAAGTGGTTAATGGATATTGACGGACTCGACATGCCCGTCTTTGAAAACACCCGGTCGGCCATCAAATCCCTCCAGGCCATGCACTGGTACTCCCGGATTCGAGAGCAGATCAAGCCCGATCCGGTACTTTCTTAGCCCGGATGATGCATCATCGGGCTAACCCCTTTGTAAGTCATTGCCCGGACTCATGGGCTGAGCTATACTCTTGGACACGATTTACAACCCGCATTGATAACCAACAAGAGGTATCCATGAACTCACGAGCGGACAAGACAATCCTGACAGGCATTTTTTCCTTTGTGTTACTGGCGACGGTCTTCACCCAGGGTCACGGAAACGAACATGGCCAGGCCACAGCAACGGTGGGAGACGGAACCGTCAGCGTCGAATACCATAGCCCCCTGGCCAAGGGACGCGATCTTCTGTCGATGGTTCAACCGGGAATTTACTGGAGAATGGGAGCCGACTCTCCCACCATCCTGACCACCGAAGTGGACCTTCTGGTTGGTGACACCACGATTCCCCAGGGAGAGTACGTTCTGTGGGCCCATTTCGAGGACACCGAACACTGGTCACTGGCGCTGTCCACCAGTAAATCTTTCCGCCAGGTCGATCCCGACACCATTGTGGCCGAGATTCCTGGTTCGGTCAGCAAGATCGCCAACACGGTCGAAGAAATGACCATCGAACTCACAGGCCAGGGCAAAAATGGAACCTTGACCCTGGAGTGGGGGACGGCACGCCTGACTGCCACTTTCAAGGCCGCCTGAAATCCCGGATCGTATTATGGGAAAAAGATTTTCCACCCTGAGCGGCATCATGGCCGTCGTTACCATTGGACTGATCGCCCTGATTGAAACCGCCCCTCTCATGTCGGTTTCAATGGAGAGCCTGGACGTGAACCAGCAAGAGGTTCAGGTCAAGATGCGCGACGGGATCCATCTGGCAGCTGATCTTTACCTCCCCGCTGCCGAGGGTCCCTTCCCCACGCTGGTGAGAAAGACTCCCTACACGCGGGAAAGACGAAAGGACAATGCCCAATACTTCGCTGCCAACGGCTATGCCGTTTTAGTGGTCAGTCAACGAGGCCGCTTTGGCTCCGAAGGGATCTTCCACCAGTCTCGGAATGAAGGGTGGTTGGAACACCCGGACGGCTATGACACCATTGAATGGGCCGCCCGGCAGTCCTGGTCCAACGGTGAAATCGGTACCTACGGAATCTCCTCAGACGCCCAATGGCAGCTCTCGACAGCTCCCACGCGACCCCCTCATCTGCGTGCCATGTTCGCCAGCTATGCCGCCCACCACCGCATCGGCGGACGAATGGAACGCGGAGTTCATACCTCGGCAGGACCCACCTGGCATCACAACAACGACGCCATGCCTCGTCCCCTGCGCACACCGGAGGATTACAACTCATGGCTGGCGGACTGGGAGCGGACACGACTCCCCTTCATTGCCAGCTTTCTGCACCCGGAAATCGTGGAGCAGTTCGTTCACAACGCCTACGATGACTACTGGAAAGAAATTGATCCCGCCACCCGTTATTCGGACATGGACGTCCCCATCTACCACGAAAGCGGTTGGTACGACCGTTACGTCCGTTGGTCGTTTCAAAACTTTAACCGCATCAGCCAGGAGGGTCGTTCCCAGAAGGCCCGCCAGTCACAAAAAGTGATCATGGGTCCGTGGGTCCACGGCGGAGACATGCCGCCGGACACTGACACCGTCCGCTTCGGCCCGGCCGCCAGGATTGATCGTCTGGAATTGCAGCTGCGCTGGTTCGACTTCTGGTTAAAGGGAATGGACACGGGCATCATGGACGAGCCTGCCGTGCGCGTCTACCTGATGGGAGCTGATCGTTGGCTGGAGGGAGACACCTGGCCTCTGCCGGGCACCGAGTATATCCCCTACTACCTGCGAGCGGGGACAGGAAAGCCTACCGGATCACTCAACGATGGCCGGCTTTTGAGGCAATCGCCCGAATCCGAAACACCCGATGAGTACCTGCATGACCCTTACAATCCCATCCCCACCATTGGAGGGCATGGCGGGTTTGGGAGAATGTGGACCATGGGTCCCCAGGATCATCGGCCGGCTGAATCCCGCATCCTCACCTTCACGACCGATGCCCTGGAGGAGGATTTAGAGGTGGTCGGAAAGATAAAAACCCGCTTCTTTGCTTCTTCCTCGGCTCCGGATACCGACTTTGTCCTCACCCTCACCGATGTCTACCCCAACGGCTACTCAGCTCTTTTACGACAAAACGTAATTCGCGGCCGCTACCGGTTGAGCCAGGAAGAGGAATCTCTTCTGGAGCCCGATCAAGTATATGAGTTTTCCTTCTCGTTGGACGCTATTGCCAACCTGTTCAAGGCCGGACATCGGATTCGAATCAGCATCGCCTCCAGCAGTTTCCCATCTTACCTGCCCAATCCCGGAAAAGCGGGTCCGATGCATCTGGTGACCCATGCCGTCACCGCTCGCAACCGCATCTACCACGACAGTCGCTACCCTTCTTCCATCGAGTTTCCGATACGGTGAGGGAGCACTGGTCATTGGGTCCGGAGTGTGGGAGGCGCCTCCAGTGTGTGCATTTCCAGGACATCCTTTTACACCGGACATTCTGATCTCTTCTCCGGAACCCTGAAGGGGCGGCATAGAATAGCCTGGGGCGTGAGCCCCAGGTCGGTTAGGTCAACAAAAAAAAGCCCTGTAGGGGCGATGTGGCCCATTGACGGTTTCCCTACATCGCCCTTACAGGGCTCCCTCGTTTACCACACATTCAATCCTGGGGCTCACGCCCCAGGCTATTTCACATCCCCCCTTCGGGGTTCTGGACCCAAACCAACAAACCCTTCCATGAACTCCCACTTCCTTGTAAAAGAATCGGCGCCCGAGGCGCCTCCCACATTCCGGAAACCTGAAATGTGCTGGGCGAAGCCCAGCACCCGGTACTTGACTAGAAGTCCCACAGACGGTATCTTTCTCCCCCTGTAAACAACACCGAAAACCCTTTGTAACGTTCGTGAGAGTGTTCTAGATGGTTATTGCGCCACCTAAGACCAAAGAGAAAAAGAAAGAAGCCCAGAAGGCTGCCACCTGGGTTGGACAACCGATCAAGCGCCGGGAGGACCCACGACTTTTGACCGGCCGGGGGACCTTCGTGGATGACATCACGATGCCCAACATGCATCACGCGGCCATCCTTCGAAGTCCTCGCGCCCACGCCCGGGTTGTTTCCATCGACACCAGCAAAGCTCTTGATCATCCGGGAGTGCTCACCGTCCTGACGGGAAAGGAAGTGGGAGAAAAATCCCTGCCCTTTCCCGTGGGCGTCACCGCTCCCTTCAAGTACTACAGCGCCGCCGTGGACAAGGTGCGCTATGTCGGAGAACCGATGGCTGTCGTCGTGGCCTCGGATCGCTATGTGGCCGAAGACGCCCTCGAGTTGATCGAGGTTGAGTATGACCCGCTCCCGCCCGTGGTTAAACCCGAGGACGCTTTGGATCCGGATGCGGCGATTCTGCATGAGGAACTGGGCAACAACATTGGCTGCCATCGACTGCTCGATTACGGCGAAGTGGACAAGGCCTTTGAGGAAGCGGATTTGACTCTCAAGGAACGCTTTGTCTTTCCACGTTACAGTTCCCTTCCTCTGGAAACCTATGCGGTCATTGCCGATTACGATGCCGTTACCGGCGTCATCACGGTTCGCTCCAATTTCATGGGCCCTTTCAGCATGCACGCCGTCACGGCCAGAGCACTTAACATCGATGAGAATAAGCTGCGCTTTATCGTTCCCTCGGACATCGGAGGCAGCTTCGGAATCAAGTCGAGCATCTATCCCTATATCGTTCTTATTTCCCTTGCCACCATGAAGGCCGGACGACCCATCAAATGGATTGAGGACCGCCAGGAACATCTACTGGCCAGTTCATGTCAAACCGACCGGGTGGCCTATCGGGAAGTGGCCGTGAGAAACGACGGAACGCTGCTGGGCATCAAATCCAAGGTGATTGAAAATGTGGGGGCCTATCTGCGTGCTCCGGAACCGGCCTGTACCTTTCGCCCCATAGGCAACTTCGTCGGCCCCTACAAGGTTCGCAACGTCCGTCTTGACGCCTATGATGTCATGACCAATAAATGCCCCACCGGACCCAACCGGGGATATGGATGTCAACAGATCTATTTTGAGCAGGAACGGATGATGGATCGCATCGCCGAAGAGCTCCAACTGGATCCGATGGAAGTCCGGCTTCGCAACCTGATTCCCGCAGACGAAATTCCCTACACCACGCCGATGGGAGGAATTTACGACAGTGGCGACTACCAGAAGGCCATGGATTTGGTGGTCGAGATGAGCCAGTACGAAGGCCTCAAAAAGCAGCGGGACGAAGCCCAGAAAGGAGGTCGACTCTTTGGCATCGGAATCGCCACCGGGATCGACCCTTCGGTTTCCAACATGGGCTATATTACGGTAGCCTTGCCGCCCGAGGTCCGAGCCAAGCCGGGCTATCTTCCCAAGTCCGGATCAGCCGAGTCCGCCACCATCCAGATGAATCAGAGGGGCAAGGTCAGTGTCAGCATGGGAACCACCCCTCAAGGACAGGGCCATGAAACGGTTGTCAGTCAGATCGTGGCCGATGAACTGGGAATCACCCCCGAAGAGGTCCTGGTCATCGATGAATTCGATACCGCCAAGCATGGCTGGAGTATCTCCTCCGGAACCTATGCCAGCCGCTTTGCTTCGGTTGGAACCAGTGCGGCGGTACTGGCGGCTCGGAAGCTCAAGAAGCAGATCATTCATCTGGCTGCAGCTCTGCTGTCAGTTCCTGAGGAGGATCTCGTCATCGACGAGGGGACCGTCATTTCCCAAAGCGACCCGGAAAAGAAGATCACCATCAAGCGGGTCGCTGGAACGGCCCACTGGAATCTGGAACTCCTTCCTGACGATATCGAGGCCGGACTGCAGGCCCGCGCGGTCTTTCGCTTTCCCTCCAACGTGGCCCCCGATGCAGAGGACCGGGTGAATTCTTCCAACACCTACGGATTCATGGTGGAAATCTGTGTGGTGGAAGTCGACCGTGACTCGGGAGAAGTGAAAATTCTGGACTGGTTCAGTGTTCATGATGCCGGCACGATCATCAATCCCATGCTGATGGAAGGTCAGATTTACGGCGGGGCTCTGCATGGAATCGGAGGCGCCCTTTTCGAAGAACTGACCTACGATGATGACGGGCAAATGCTGGCCGGTAACTTCATGCAGTATGTGTGTCCCACGGCCGTGGAGGCCCCGAAGTTGAACATCGGCCATATCTGCTCGCCTTCCCCCCTGACTCCTCTTGGATCCAAGGGGGCCGGTGAGAGCACCAGTGAAACCGCACCCGCTGCCATTGCCAATGCGGTGGCCGATGCCTTGCGCTCTCTGGATGTCAACATCAATGAGCTGCCTTTGAATCCCAAAAGAGTATGGAGTTTGATCCACGAAGGCCCATCCAAAAATAACTAGTGATTCCGGATCGAAGATGAAACCTGCCAAATTTGAATATAAAGATCCCCACAGCATCGAGGAAACCCTCGATCTCCTCAAGCAGTACGGATGGGATGCCAAGATTCTTGCCGGAGGACAGTCTCTGGTGCCGATGCTGAATTTCCGGCTGGCCAGCCCTGAAATCCTAGTCGACATCAACGGACTCCAGGATCTGGACTATGTCCAGGAGAAAGACGGGATGTTGGCGATCGGAGCCCTGACTCGCCAGACCACGCTGGAATTTTCGGAAACGGTCAAAGCCCGGTGTGGACTTCTGGCCGATGCGACCGAGCTGATTGGACACCCTCAAACCCGTAACCGGGGGACCGTGGGGGGAAGTATCGTCCATGCCGACCCCACGGCGGAATTGACCGCCATCGCCAGAGCTCTCGACGCGGAAATGGTGATTCGAAGCAAGGACGGAGAGAGAACCGACTCTGCCGAGGACTTTTTCGTGAGTGTCATGACCACCAATCTGGAGCCTGAAGAGATGCTGGTCGAAGTGCGGTTCCCGGTGTTGGCCTCCGGCTCCGGCTGGGCCTTTGAGGAGTTCGTTCTTCGCCACGGCGACTTCGCAGTGGTTGGAGTCACGGCGGCCGTGACCCTGAATTCCGATAAAGTGTGTACCGATGCCCGCCTGGCGGCCATCGGTGTTGACGAAACCGCTTTCAGGGACTCGGCCCTGGAGGAGATCCTCAAGGGTGAAACAATCACCGATGCGGCCCTGAATGAAGTAGGCAGCCAACTCTCCGAAAAAGTGGATCCCTTTGATGACCTCCACGCCTCCGCAGCACAAAGAAAACACCTGGTGGGCGTGCTGGCCCAACGAGCCCTGAAAAAAGCTGCAGACATGGCTGTTGAGAACCTCAAAGGCGAAAATTAAACCATGGCTGATGAGCAGTACCGATCAATCAAGGTAACGGTCAATGGGCAGGAGTACCATCGGCAGGTTGAACCCCGCCGACTGCTGTCGGATTTCCTGCGCGAAGATCTGGACCTAAAAGGCACGCATGTGGGGTGCGAACACGGGATCTGCGGTGCCTGTACCGTTCTGTTCAATGGGCAGACCGCTCGATCCTGTCTGATGTTTGCCATCCAGGCGGATGGAGCCGAGGTCAAGACGGTGGAAGGATTGGCGACCAACGGAGAATTGCATCCCCTGCAGCAGGGGTTCTGGGAAAACCACGGTCTTCAGTGTGGCTTCTGCACCCCCGGCTTTTTGCTCAGTGCCTGTGAACTGCTGGAGAGAAACCCCGATCCTACCGAAGCAGAAGTGAGAGCGGGACTCTCAGGCAACATGTGTCGATGCACGGGCTACAAGCAGATCGTCGATTCGGTCCTAGCCGCCGCCGAGAAGATGCGCGCTCAGAAGTAGGAGCGGGCTCGCTCCGCTCGCCCACGTTCCACGTTCCAGGTTCCACGAAAAGAAGGGTAGGGGCGTACAGACATACGGCCACAGCAAGGTCGTTGTAGCGGCCGCTCTATGAGCGGCTTTCCGGAATCGGCGCACTGAGGCGCCTCCCACACTCCGGACCCACATGGAACGTGGAACGTGCTGGTCGAAGACCAGCGGCTGGTCAGCGGTCAGGGGTTATCTATTTCCTCCCACAAGGCCAGACAATCCCGGTAATCCTCCGGGGTATCCATATCCTTCATGATGTAGGGGTTCTCGACCGTCACCCGAGAGATGTTTTGCTGGTGTTTCTTGAAGATTCCATGGACCGGTTCTTCAGAACCGAGCGCCAGAATCTCTGCAGCCAATGAGTGGTCAAACAGAACCGGACGGCCCCGTTCTCCTTCAAATTCGGGAATGAAGATCTTCGCTTCCGCTTCCCGGCTCCGATAGGCTGCAACCAATGCGTCAATTTCCCTGGCGGTCACCAGAGGATGGTCCACGGGGAGGTTCAAAAATGCCTTGGTCTCCAGATTCAGGTTTCGAAGGGCGCACTGAAAGGAGCTGGTTTGACCCTGCTGATACTGATGGTTCACCACCACACGCACTCCCGAGAGATCCACCTGTTCCACGATTTTCTCCTTTTCGTGTCCCAGGACCACCACGATTTCATCCACGGCGGAGCGGCGAAACTCTTCAAGGAGACGGGAAATCAAAGGCACTCCTCCGAATTCCAGCAAAGGTTTGGAGGTCTTCATACGGCTGGAAAAGCCAGCAGCCAGTAGGATCTGGACGATCATGGTTCACCACAGAGCCACGGAGTTATGCACCACAAGGACACAAAGGCACAAAAAAGAACAAGACAAGTTTTAGCCGGAAGGAGCACAAAAGTTTTTGTGCCCCTTCCGGCTAAAGTTCTTTGTGTCTTGGTGTCTTTGTGGTTAGTTTTCTCTTCTCTGAGGCTTTGTGGTTATTCCTGCTCCTCGGCCTTCATCCTCTCGGCATGATACTCCAGCAGCCGATCCATCCAGTGGGGAATCTCAAAGTCGGGCAGACCCGCTTCCTTCCAGCTCTCATAGCCTTTGTAGAGAAAATCCCGGGGTGGAAGAGACACATCAGGAAGAGAGCCCTTGGCGGTAGCATCGATCACCAGCTTCGAACTGATGTCGTTTTCTCCCGCGGGATCATAGATGCTGTAGACATCATCAATAACCACCAGATCCCGGGCTGGGTTGACCCGCGAGTTGAGCACCATATCCAGATGCTGGTGGTGGCGGATGTCAATATCGGGATCCACCACCATCACCGTCTTGAAAAAGGTGCCCATCTCGGCCACCATGCGGCCTACTTTCTTGGCGTGACCCGGATATCGCGGCTTCATCTGGACTACGACATGGCCCAACAGACCGCCATGGGTCTGGTTGAGCGCCACATCCAGCACCCCGGGCTCCGCCCAATCATCAACCAGCTGCTTGTGCATGACGCACTCATTGGCCAACCCTTGAATGAGGGTGCTTTCGCTGGGGGGGTGCTGGCTGATGTAGCCGTAATAAATGGCATCTTGGCGGTGAGTGATGCACTGGACATCAAAGAAAGGCCGCGAACCGACTTCCCCCATGTAACCGGCGAATTCTCCAAAACCGTCTTCCTTCATTCGGCCGGTAGGATCCAGGAGCCCTTCCACCACGATTTCGGCACTGGCCGGAACCAGCATATCCACTGTCCTTGCCTGGACCATCTCAATGGGTGAACCCTTCAGCCCACCTGCTGCGGTAATCTCATCCACTCCCTTGGGCAGTGCCGCTGAGGTCGCCATGTGCACGGCCGGCTCACAGCAAATTGCCACCGCCACCGGAGCGGGCTTCCCTTTTTGGGCGTAGGACTCGTAATTCTGGTAACCCTGACGTCCGGGATTGGTGTTCAGGGTAATCCGATTGGGCGACTGGACCTGACAGCGATAGGTCCCCATGTTCTGAACGCCGGTGTCATGATCCCGGGTAATGACACAAGCGGTGATACACGGCCTGCGGTCTTTGCCGGGAGTCCAGATCGGCACCGGTAAATAGGAGAGATCCACATCCTCTCCCTCAATCACGACGTCGTGAAGGGGCGAGGAATCCACCACCTGAGCAGGGATGGGATGGCGCAAAGCCTCCAGCCAGACCTCATGGATTTTTTCTGGAGTCGTCCCCAGGGCCAGGGCATAGACCTGACGCGAGGCCCCGATCAAAGGGGTGGCGACACGTATATCGAATCCCTTGATGTTTTCAAAAAGCAGAGCGAAACGATCCTCCATCCGCAGGCCCTGGTAAATCCAACGTGCGATGCAGGAGACTTCCCAGGTATGATCCACTTCCTTCTGAACGCGGCGGAATTTCCCGTTGGACTCCAGCAGTTCCATCAACTCCCGCATACTCGAGCACATCTGACGATCTTGAATTTCTTTCGTTTTTTCAACACTTACAGTCATACTGGAATTCTCGCTCAACCGAACCAGATTGTAAAGTCACTTGGGGAGGTCGTTCATTCGTTCTTTCGTTTGTTCGTTTGTTCGTTGTTCCGATCGTTGATTCGTTTTATTCGTACCACCCAGGACTTAGCCAAGGAACGAAAGAACAAGAAACGAAGAAACGAACTCACGAAGCGGAACGCTTGGCCACCTTGCCCCACAGATGAGCCAGCATCTGCATGCCGAAAGCGGTAGCCAGGATGATCGCCAGCGAGACCAATAGGGAAACTACCATCTCTCCCCATGGCCCAATCATCATGAGTTCGGGGCGATACATGACCAGAAAGGGGATCAGGTATCCGGCAATTCCCAGACGGAAGGCCGTGAATCCGGTAGCGGTCACCTGGGAACGGGCAATAGCGGCAGCCGCGTAGGCGGCCAGCGCCACGGGGGGGGTGATGGCCCCGATGGTACTGCAGAAGAATATGAAAAAGTGAGAGGCCAACGGCTCGAATCCGGCTTCCACCATGGCCGGAACCGTCAGACCCGCCAGGATGATGTAAACCGCCGTGGGAGGCACGGCCATGCCCAGGCACAGCGAGGCCGCCATGGCCACCAGAAGCAGCAGCAGAGGTTGTCCTTCCGCCAGACTGGTCAGGGCCCCGGAAAGGGTGAATCCCAGACCCGTCAGGCTGATGACCCCAACGATGATGCCGGCAGATCCACAGGCCACGGCGATGGGAATGACTTGCCTGCCGGCCTCCTCCAGAGCCTCGATCACCTTGGAAAAGCCGATCCTGGTGTGGGAACGGATCAGTGAAAGCCCCACCGTCAATCCCATGGCCCAGAAGGCAGCGGACATCAAGCTGCGGCCGTTGAATATGAGTATCACCAGAACTATCAGGGGAGGCATCATGTGTCCGTACTGGAGAAGAGTCCTGACGATGCTGGGCAGAGGCTCGTCAGAGGCCACTCGGAGATCCTGCCGCCAGGCCGTGAAATACACCACCGCCATTAGCGAAAGGAAGTACATCAGGGCCGGTAGCACGGCCGCGTTGGCCACCTCCACGTAGGAGATATTCAGGAACTCGGCGATCAGGAACGCCCCGGCCCCCATCAAAGGAGGGGTGAACATGCCTCCAGCGGAAGCCACCGCAGAAATAGCCCCCGCCATCCGGGCCTCAAAACCGATTTTTTTCATCAAGGGAATGGTGAAATTGCCGGTGGTGACCACATTGGCTACCGGAGACCCGGAGAGCATTCCCATGATCGCGCTGGAGAGAATGGCGGTCAATGCCGGGCCGCCCCTGAACCGGCCCGTCAAGGTATAGCTCAGATCGATGAACCAGCGGTCGCCTCCGGAGCGGGTCAGCAGCATCCCAAAGAGTACGAACATGATGACGTAGGTAGCGGAAATCTCCATGGGAAGACCATAAATCCCGCTGCTTCCCATATAAAGGGTGCCCACCAGACGCGAAAGCGAGTAGCCCTTATGGAGAAAGATTCCGGGAGCAAACTGGCCGTACAGGCCGTACAGGATGAAACCCACCACCAGAAGGGGAAGAAACCACCCAATGGTCCGGCGCGTCGCCTCCAAAACCAGAATCGTCATGATGCAGCCTGCCACCATCTCCCAACCGGTGACCAGTCCAGTCCGCTCGATGTACAACTGCCAGTCCAGAAGAATGAAGATGCTGGAAGCCAGGACAAGGCAGGACAGGAGGAATCCCCCCCAACCCGGAGCGCTCTTGACGGATCGATCCTTGCCGTAAATCAAAAAAGTGGCGGTGGCCAGCAGGCCCCAGTGCACCATGCGATTGTAATTGGGGGCAAGGACGCTGAAGGCATTGGCATAGAGGGCAAAAACGGAGGTGCCGATCAGGAGGAATCGAATGACCAGTCGCCAGGGACCGGAGGGAAGCGATGCCTTGTTCACTCTGATGGGCTCCCTCTGGGAGGAGCTTCCTCTTCTTCCTGGGGAGAAGATGATCCTTCCGGTTCCATCCACACACCCTGTTCTCGGTAATAACGAATGGCGCCCTGGTGGTAAGGAATCAGTCCTCCCTTGGCGGCGTTTTCCAGTCCGAAGTTCTCGAGCGTCGGGTGGCTGCGGCGCAGGACGTCCAGATTCTCGAAGGTGGCCTTGATAATCTGGTACACCACCTCATCGGGAACATTGGCATTGGCCACCACTCCATTGGCGGTCCCCACCGTCGGTACATCGTCGGTGAGCTGCTGGTAGGCTTCGGCCGGAACCACGATATCGATATAGTAAGAATAGGCGGCCACAACCTTGTCTCGTACTTGCTGGGAAACGGGAAGAATACGGTAGTCGTGAACAGCCCCGAACTCGCTGATGGCCGCCACGGGAGGCGAAACGTAAAGCACCGAGGCATCCACTCGCTCATCTCCCAGTGTGGTCAATGATTGACCGTAGGGAAGATAAACAGGATTGATATCCTCGAAGGAGAATCCGCACCCTGCCGAAAAGATCTCCCCAAGGTTGGGAATACTTCCATGACCGGCAGGCCCCACGGCCACCTGGAGTCCCTTCACCTCACAAATATCCTGGAGAGGCGAATCTTTCAACACCATCATGTGAAGCCTTCCCACTTCAACACTGGCATAGAGCATTCTCAGGTCCGGAAAGGCCTGATTGAAGGGAGGGTCGCCACGGAAGCCCTGCCGGGCTAACTTGACAATGGTAAATCCCATATCGGACTGGCCGGTCCCGACCAGACGTACATTCTCCACAGCTCCACTGGTAACCTCTGCAATCGCCCGTACCTGGGGCACCGAGTCCGTGATCAGGTCCGTTAGCACGCCACCCACGACATACCACATGCCCCCTGGAGGAGATGAGGCCAGGGTCACCACGGTGGTAGGGCTGCCCGATTCCCCTCCACTGTTGCAGGCGGCCATAGCCAGAAGAAGTATCGCCAGCAGGGATAAAGACGTTCTAAGCTTGGCTGTTTTTTTCATCACCGCCCCTTTCCGGCCTCAAATCTAGCCGATCCCACCTGAAATGTAAAAGGGGAAAGAATTTCACCACAGAGACACAAAGACGAAGAGAAGATTAACCCTTGACCGGCGGACCGGTGGATCCGCGGGCACGATCTTGCAACCTGTCATAGGGGCGCACGGTCGTGCGCCCTCTTCTCCCCATCAATTGCCTCATGGGCGCACAGCCGTGCGCCCCTACTAGCCATCACCCGGCCTACTCCCACTTTTGTGGGTTATGTTTGAGCGGCTTCCGGAATTTGAGAGGCACCGAAGGTGCCGATTCCGGAGGGCCGCTCACAGAGCGGCCGCTACAACGACCTTGCCGTGCGCCCCGATTGTGGTGGCTGAATTTGGAGGGTTAAGACAAAGAAAAGAATTTTCTTCTCAGTGTCTTTGTATCTCTTTGGTGCACCCCTACACTTTCTTGATCAGAGCCCTCAACACTCTCAAATTTCTTTTGTCTTCTCGATGGGTTCTCCCCTTGGGCGTTTCCAGGATCTTGGGCACTCCGGAGAGACGCTCATCATTGAGAATCCAGGCAAAGCCGGAGGTTCCAATCTCTCCCCGACCGATGTGCTCATGACGATCGACCCGGCTTCCCCACTCCCGTTTGCTGTCGTTGAGGTGAAAAACACGCAACTTTTCCAGACCGACGGTCTGATCAAATCGCTCCATCGTCTTTTGATACTCCTCCTCTTCCCGAATGTCGTAGCCGGCGGCAAAGATGTGGCAGGTATCCATACAAACAGCAAGTCGATCGGAATCACGAACCGCTCCGATAATGTCGCGCAGATGTTCGAACCGATAACCCACGCTGGTTCCCTGTCCGGCCGTTGTTTCCAGAGCGATTCGAACCTTCCAGTCTTCTTTTTGATGAATGCGATCGATCGCCTGAGCAATACGACTCACTCCCTGCTTTTCTCCCATTCCCATATGAGAACCGGGGTGAGTCACCAGATAACTCAACCCCAACCGATCGCAGCGTTCCAGTTCGTCAATCAGGGCATCCATGGAACGTTGCCACAACTCTTCCCGGGGAGAGGCCAGGTTGATGAGATAACAGTCATGGGCCACCACGTCCTGGATCGCCGACTGTTCCCATTTCTTCCGGAAGGTCTGGACCTCCTCCTCGCTGATGAGCTTCCCCACCCAACGGTTGTTGTTTTTCACAAAGATCTGAAGCACCCGGCAGCCCGCCTTCTGAGCCCGCTCCAGGGCCAGGGGAATTCCCCCAGCAATCGACAGATGCGAACCCAGTAAAGGATCTTTTTTGGTCATCAGCTACTCCTAGCTCTCCGAAAGTTTCCGCCGGCATTTCGACCGGCTGGGCTGAAGGACAGCACAATATCATGACAGTTGTTAAAATTGCATTTGAGGGAATCAAAGATGACGATCGATGTTATTGCCAATTTTTGCCAATTTACGAGCTGCCAGGTCAGCTTGGGAAACTCCGATGCAGGCTTTGTCCAGAATGCGGGTACGGGCGTCGAGCATCGTCCCAAGCAAGCAGCCCCGTAAGGCTGACGCTTTTGACAATGTCAAAAGCGCATGGTTTCATACCAACCATGGAGAATCGATGAGTTATCCATACCCTGATCTACGGGCCTTCATCAAATGCCTGGAAAAGGAAAAACAGTTGCGGCGCATCCGGACAGAAGTGGACCCGATTCTCGAGATTTCCGAGATCACTGATCGGGTATCCAAGAATAACGGCCCGGCGCTGCTGTTCGAAAAGCCCAGGGGCTCCAACTATCCGCTTCTTATCAATGCCTTCGGCTCGTACCAGCGCATGAACCTGGCCCTGGGTGTGGGGTCACTGGAGGAGATCGTCGGACGTATGGAGGAACTTCTGGAGATCCAGGCACCCGAAGGCATCCTGGGCAAGCTGAAAATGCTCCCAAAGTTAGCTGACTTGAGCCGATTTCTTCCCAAACTCGTCCGCTCGGGAGCCTGCCAGGAGGTGATCCAAACCGAGAACTTCTCATTACTGGATTTTCCAATTCTCCAGTGTTGGCCT
>JAYZBY010000062.1:0-14357 GCA_036338555.1 Acidobacteriota bacterium
CTGCCGTGGCTTTGAGGAGATCCGAGGAGGAAGTCCGAGATGAGGCTGCCTAAATTACTTCTGGGATTTTTGTTGCTGGGTTCCCTGACCTGGGCCCAGGTCCCTTCCCAAAAGGAGATGGTGGACAAAATGGTCGACCATCTCATGTGTACGTGCGGATGTCCCCATCTGATCGGTCAATGTGGTGATGAATGTGGTGTGGCGCCCCAATTGATTCATGAAATCTCGGATCTGGTGAGCCAGGGAAAGACGGAGGAGGAAGTCTACAGCGAATTCGAGGCCAAATACGGTCTGGCCGTTCTTGCCGTTCCCAAGGCGGAAGGATTTAATATGCTGCTTTGGATACTTCCTTTCCTGGGGATATTGGTAGGAGTCGTGGTCGTGTTCGTGGTCGTCAGCAGGCTGAAGCCAAGTGACACGGGTCATGAAGACCAGAGGGATTCAGCGGGAATTGACAAGGAATACCGCCAACTCATCGACAAGGAAATAGGAAGATAGATGGGATTACTGATCGCCCCAATTCTGTTTATTGCGGGGATTCTGTACATTGCCTACCCGCTCCTCAAGGAGGAGGAAGAAACCGAGGTCCGGGCAGCGGATGAAAAGAGTGCCGAAGACGAGGCCCTTCTGGACAGGGGTGACATTATCGATGTTCTCCGGGACATCGATATGGATTATCGCATGGGGAAACTCTCCCAGCAGGACTATGAAGCCCTGAAGGGGGATTTTGAGCGTCGTGCCGTAGGGGCGTTCCAGAAATTGCAGTCACTTCACAAGAGGGGCGGAAAAGCCGGGAAGATCCAGTCCTGACGATGTCGGATCCCTCCCATTCTCTGGTGCGACTGTCGCGAGTCACCAAAACATTCGGGCTGGTGAGAGCCGTCCTGGGGGTGGACCTGGAGGTCGCCAGGGGTGACTTCCTGGCGATTTTTGGTCCCAATGGCGCAGGTAAGACGACCCTGTTGAGAATGGTTTCGGGTCTCACCCAGCCCACCAGTGGAGACATTCAATTCAAATCAAATGACGACCACTCAGGGCGAGACAGGGTCGGGTATGTCTCTCACCAGAGTTTTCTTTACAACGAGCTCACTGGGATTGAAAACCTGGGTTTTTATGGACGCTTGTATGGGATCGGCAAGGCCCGGGAGCGGGCTGAGGAAATGCTGGTGAAAATGGGCCTTCAGGATGCCCGCCATCAGAGGGTTGGGGCGTATTCGCGCGGCATGAAACAGAGATTGACTCTGGCTCGTGCTCTCTTGCACGAACCTGATCTGCTCCTGCTCGACGAGCCCTACACGGGACTGGATCAGCACGGCAGCCGGATCTTCACCGAAGTCTTGAAGGGTTTGAAGGAAGAAGGAAGAACCGTTTTACTGATTACCCACAATCTGGGTGCGGGACTGGAGTTGTGTAGTCGGGTTGTCATTCAAAATAAGGGAGAACTGGTCTTTCAAGCTTCTCGTGAGCAGGTGGAGACTTCTGAGTTTGAAAGGCTCTATTTTCAGGTGGTCGAAGGGGGGGAGAATAGAGAAGTGTAGGGGCGGACGGCCGTGCGCCCTTCGGGAAGCTGTCGAGGATTTCTTGCAACGTGAAACGTGAAACGTGAAACCTGAAACGTCGATCATGAATCAAGTGGCGCTGATCTGGGTTTTGGCAGAGAAAGACCTGAAGGTCGAATATCGTTCCCCCCAGGCCTTTCTGAACACGGTCTTTTTTGCCGTGCTGATCCTGGTGATCTTCAACTTCGCCTTCGATCCTGGCAGTCAGGCCACCCGGGAAGCGACTCCGGGAATCCTGTGGGTGGCGTTGCTTTTTCCCGGAATCATTCAGCTCAATCGTTCTTTCCAGGCCGAGAGGGAAGAGGGTACCCTGTATGGATTGATTCTGTCGCCGACCGATCGGGGAGTCCTCTATCTGGGGAAATTTCTCGCCAACTGGGCTTTCCTGGTGGTGGTGGATTTTTTCGTTCTGGTGGCATTTGTGATTTTTTATAATTTCAGTTTTTCAGTTCAGATGCTCTGGGTTGTTTGGATCATCATTCTTGCCAGTGTGGGCTTTACGGCCGTGGGAACCGTCTTCGCCGCGATGCTCAGCAGCATTCGCACCCGAGAGGTCCTGCTTCCGATTTTGCTCTTTCCGATAATCATTCCTATAATTCTAGCTGCGGTAAACGGGACCCAGGAGATACTGATCCTGGAAGAGGCTCAGTTTCTGGATCGATGGCTTCAGCTGTTGATTGCCTTCGATGTGATTTTCGTAGCGGCCGGGTTTTTACTTTTTGATTATGTCGTTGCCGATTGATCAGCGCTCCTTGCAATTAGCCAGACGATACCTTCAAGTGGCCAATGGGCTTTTGATTCCACTTTATCTCTTGGTTGCGGCGGCTCTCTATGGGGCTTTCCTTTATGCCCCTACCGAGCGGGAGATGGGTGATGTCCAGCGTATCTTCTACTTTCACATGGGGACTGCCTGGAACTCCTTTCTCACCTTCTTCGCAGTCTTTGTGGCCGGGATTGCTTATCTCATCACCCGAAAATCGAAATGGGACAGGCTGGGGGCGGCCTGCGCCGAAGTCGGAATGGTCTTCACCACCATCGTCATGGTGACCGGATCCATCTGGGCCAAGCCCATCTGGAATACCTGGTGGGCATGGGGCGATCCCCGTTTGATGAGCTACATGGTGTTGTGGCTCATGTACGCGGCCTACTTTATTCTCCGGTCCAGCTTGCCGGACGGCGACAAGAAGTACAAATTCAGCGCCGTTTTCGGGATTATCGCCTTTCTCGATGTCCCGATCGTCTGGATGTCGATACGCTGGTGGCGAACCATCCATCCGGTTGTGATCACCAGTAGCGGAGCAGAACTGGCAGCGGAGATGATTCATGCGTTGATGGTTTCTTTGATCGCGATGACGGTTCTCGGCGTAACCCTGGTGGCGCTGAGGACAGCCATGCGTCTGAATTCCAGCCTGGCTGACGAGGTGTTTCAGCAGCTTGACCAAGAAAGGTTTTCAAGACAATGAGCTTTCTTTTTGCAGGTTACCTGGCGGTGTGGACGATTATTTTTCTTTATCTTGTCTACCTGACTAAAAGTCAAAAACAGGTCAATGCCAAGTTACAGGAACTCTCGGACAAGTTGAAAGCCTCATCGGATCAATAAAGCCATAGAGAGAGTTTTCACCACAGAGGCACACGGTGAAAGAAATTCGAAATCCTGAATCCGAAACCCTAACTGGAGTCTGTTTCGAATTTGGGACTTCGGATTTGGGATTTTCTGCCAAGGTGTAGCTGCCGCTCTGTGAGCGGCTTCCGGAATATGGGAGGCGCCTCAGTGCGCCGATTCTGGCCGGCTTCACCACAAAGCCACAGAAAGAGGTTTCACCACAGAGACACAGAGTCAAGATCAAGGTTATCGTCAATATGTATCGAGGGGGTAGCGAGAAGTCGCATCTGAAGAAGTTTCACCATCTACTGTTTCGGTACCTTCGAATCAGGAATAACCTCAGCTTTCTGGGCTTCGTTCACTTCGACAAGGGAATTCCATCCTCGGTGCAGGCAATCAAGCCTTTTCTGTCTAATTATCCCAGAAATTGCGCCGCCCAAAACATTGTGCAGGTGGCCAATAACCTGGCCGACGAAAAAGAGCTGTATAACGCCCCTTCTCTGAGTTTCCCTAAGCGAGCCTGGTGGCCTCCTGCCATCTTTAATCGGTAGCTAGTTAGCCGCTAGCCCTACTCCGGGCAGCTTTCTCCGATTCCCGAAGTTGGGCATTGTCCCCTTCCTTGACAGCGTTAGACTCAGATCTTATATAAAGATCAGACTAAATATGAGGTATGGAACGCAACATTTGCTGGATTAAATTAGGAGGAATCTGTGAGTAAAATTATTGGAATTGACTTGGGAACTACGAACTCGGTGGTTGCCATGATGGAGGGGGGAGAACCGACGGTAATTACCAATCCGGAAGGAGGTCGCCTCACTCCCTCGGTGGTAGCGATCACCAAAAATGATGAGCGATTAGTGGGCCAGGTGGCCAAACGCCAGGCCGTGACCAATCCGGAAAACACGGTCTACTCGATCAAGCGTTTTATGGGCCGTAAATACGGTGAAGTCCCGGAGGAGATCACCATGGTGCCTTATCAGGTCGTGAAGGCCTCCAATGGAGATGCCTGGGTGAAGTTTGGCGGCAAGGACCTTTCTCCCCCTGAGATTTCAGCGCTAATTCTGCAAAAGCTGAAGACGGCGGCTGAAGAGTATCTGGGAGAGCCGGTGACCCAGGCAGTCCTGACGGTTCCAGCCTATTTTAATGACTCGCAACGTCAGGCCACCAAGGATGCCGGAAAGATCGCGGGTCTCGAGATCCTGAGACTGGTGAATGAACCCACGGCTGCTGCTTTGGCCTACGGTCTGGACAGCAAGAAAGATCAGACGATTGCGGTGTTCGATTTTGGGGGAGGAACCTTCGACATCTCGATCCTGGAGGTGGGTGAAGGTGTGGTTGAGGTGAAGTCGACCAACGGCGATACCCACCTGGGAGGCGACAATCTCGATCAAAGGATCATCCATTGGATAATCGAGGAGTTCAAGAAAGATCAGGGGATCGATCTTTCACAGGACAAGATGGCCCTGCAGCGCCTCCGAGAGGCTGCCGAGAAGGCGAAGATGGAACTCTCCACCACCCAGGAAACCGATATCAACCTTCCCTTTGTCACCGCTGATGCGGGTGGTCCCAAGCATCTGAATATGAAGCTCACCAGGGCCAAGTTTGAGCAGCTTGTGGAGGATGACCTTCAGCGGACTCTACGTCCCTGCAGCCAGGCCCTCGAGGACGCCGGTTTGCAACCCGGCGAGGTTGATGAGGTGGTTCTCGTGGGTGGATCCACCCGGATCCCGCGAGTTCAGCAAATGATCAAGGAGTTCTTCGAACGAGAGCCCCACAAAGGGGTGAATCCGGATGAAGTGGTTGCCGTTGGAGCTGCGGTTCAGGCAGGTGTGCTGGGTGGCGAGGTCAAGGATCTGCTGTTGCTGGACGTGACTCCTCTCTCCCTGGGAATTGAAACCCTGGGAGGGGTGGACACGGTTTTAATCGGACGCAATACCACGATTCCATCTCGGAAGACGGAGGTGTTTTCGACAGCAGCGGACAACCAGACGTCAGTGGAGATTCACGTCTTGCAGGGAGAGCGCCCGATGGCATCGGACAACAAATCGCTGGGTAAGTTTCACCTGGTTGGGATTCCTTCGGCAGCCCGCGGAATTCCCCAGATCGAGGTGACATTTGACATCGATGCTAACGGGATTCTTAGTGTGAGCGCCAAGGATCTGGGAACCGGCAAGGAGCAGAAGATCACCATCACCAGTTCCAGTGGTCTGGCCGAAGAAGAGATCGAAACGATGGTTCAGGAAGGGGAGAGTCACGCTGAAGAAGATCGCCTCCAGAAGGAAGAGATTGAAGCTCGCAACCGAGCCGACAGTCTGGTTTACAGTACTGAGAAAATTCTCAATGAAAATCGTGACAAGATTAGTGATACGGATGCCAAGTCCATCGAAGACGCCCTGGCTGAAACCAAGAAGGCTGTCGAGGAAGGTACTGGGGAGGAAATCAACCAGGCTACTGAAAAGCTGACTCAGGCATCCCATCAACTAGCGGAGGTCATGTACCAGTCCGCCCAGGAGCCAGATCAGGAGCCGCCCCAGGCTGATTCGCAGACTTCCTCAGAGGAGGCTGCTGAGGGAGCATCGGAAGACGATGAGGTTATCGATGCCGAGTATGTCGACGTGGATGACAAGAAGTAATGGTGGATGGTGCAAAAGGATTTCTATCAGCTTCTGAATGTTGAACGGAGAGTATCCCAGTCCGAGCTCAGGAAATCTTATCGGCGGCTGGCACGAAAATACCATCCCGATGTTAATCCGGGAGATGAGTCGGCTGAGGATCGATTCAAAGAGATTCAAGAGGCCTATAAAGTCCTGAGTGATCCGGACAAGAGAAAGATTTATGATCACTATGGCAGCTATCGAGAAGGGCAGCAGGTTCCCGAAGGGGGCTTTCAGGACTTTGGTTTCAGGGGTTTCGGCCCCGACCTCGGCGGTGAGGGGCGGAACCACTCCTTCCGCGACATCTTCTCCGATCTCTTTGGAGCCGCCAATAGAGGAACTCGGTCAGCTCAACCAACCCCAGGCCAAAATCGGGAATACCCCATAGAAATTTCCTTTCTGGATGCGATTCGGGGAACTCAAACTCGCATCAATGTGGCCCGGCAGGCCGTCTGTTCCCAGTGCAAGGGATCGGGGGGGACTTCCCGACTGAAAGTGCGACCCTGTTCGGTGTGTGGTGGCATCGGGAAGATTCAGGAAACTCGGAAGGCCATGAGGTTTGCGGTTCCCTGCCGGCAATGCCATGGAACCGGCCAAATTCCTGCCGGTAATTGCGCCAGTTGCGGAGGTGGCGGCCTCACTCGGAAGGTGGAAAACCTGCGCGTTAACATTCCCGCCGGAATTCGACAGGGATCCCGGGTGCGTGTTGCCGGAAAGGGGGATGAAGGGGAGTTGGGTGGTCCTCCTGGTGATCTTTTTCTGGTTGTGAAGGTTCAGTCCCATCCCTTTTTTTCGCGACAGGGAAATAACATCCTGTGTACCGTCCCAGTCACTATCAGTGAGGCCGCCTTGGGAGCGGAAATCGAGGTTCCAACCGTTGATGGCAAAGCGCGCCTCAAGATTCCCCCGGAGACCCAGAGTGGCCAGAAATTCAGGCTTCAAGGTCGAGGCGCACCCAGGGCCAAAGGAGGCAAACGGGGAGATCAATTGGTGGCGGTGAAAGTGGTATTGCCCAAGGTCCGGGATGAGAGATCCAAGATGATTCTGCGTGAGTTTGCTGAACTCAACCCTCGGAATCCGAGGGAGGATATGGGTCTCGACAACTAACTCGGCAAGAGGTCAAAAAGAATGGTTAGGGAGAGAGTAGGTGGGTTCACCATCAGTACGGTGGCCAATCGGTATGAGATTCACCCCCAGACGCTCAGGTCCTACGAGCGAGAGGGACTGCTCACCCCGTCACGTACCCAGGGCAATACACGACTTTACAGCGAGGAGGATCTCGAGCAGTTGGAACTGATCCTGACACTCAGGCGCGAACTGGGGGTCAATCTGGCCGGTGTGGAGGTCGTCCTCAACATGCGCCGGAAAATGCAGCGGATGCACGATGAAGTGGACCAGTTGTTGGAGTGTCTCCGGACTTAACCCGCATTTCTCACACCCCCTCTACTGCATCGGCGCCGCCGCTTCGTGACGAGAAGGTGTGAGAAATCCGGGTTAGTGCGACTTGGATCCGGATCAGGTGGGTTCGGAAGTTCTCTCCAAGCTCTTCAGACGGTCTCGGATCCTCCTGTAAATGTTTCTCAGTTCCGCTTGATGACTCTTGGGAGGAAGATTCTCATTGTGGAGGAGTTCCTTGATCTGTTTAAAGCTTCTTTCCAATTCCGGCACCAGGCGGATGGTGAGGGTGGGATCATAGGGTGTTCGAATAGCGGGCATCCCAATCTCCGCAAAGATCCTCAAATAGCGGGCCGTGCTCATGTCAGGGCAGGTGATTCTTTTGCGTAAGGCCTTGAGTTCGTAGCCCAGAAAGGTATCGACGATCTGAGGCTGGCACTTGCGTCCTGGCAGGGAGACCACCCGGGTGGGCCGGGACAGCACCTCCTGGGCATAGATGTGGCTGAGTTTTTCAATTTCTTCTCGAATCGTCGTCTCCTTGCTCACTTCGTTGTTTCCTTGGCGGTTGCATCATACCGGATAACTGACAGCTGACAACTGACAACTGACAGTTGAAAAAAGAAGCCAGAAATAAAAGTCAGGAGTGTGGGAGGCGCCCCAGCGCGCCGATTCCGGAGTGCACTGACAACGACCTTGCCACAGGCGTCCCGTCTGTGCACCCCCACTCCTGAAACCTGGAACGTGGAACCTGGAACGTGCTGGTCGAAGACCAGCGCTGATGTTACGATAGGCGTTTTTGATAAGTGGTGTGATGTTCCTGGCGACGACAGACGGATTCTGGGCTTCGGCTCAAATTTTCATAGAACATGCTTACGAGTTCATTGCAGACTTGGGTGGACCGGGTCTGTTCATGATGGCTCTGGCGGATTCTTCATTCTTGTCTCTTCCGGAAGGAAACGATGTTCTAATTGTGGTGCTTTCCACCGGACAGACCTGGGGATTGATGTCCTACTACGTGCTCATGACCACTTTCGGATCCGTTTGTGGGTGCAGTGTCCTCTACTCGGTGGGACGACGAGGGGGGAAGTTTATGGAGACACGCCTCAAAGGAGAAAAGGCAGAGGAGATGAAATCCATGTATCGACGTTGGGGAACGTGGTCCGTATTGATTCCCAGCATTCTTCCGCCCCCCACGCCGTTTAAGGTTTTTGTGCTCTCGGCCGGGTTGTTTCGGATCCCTTTTCCCAAGTTTCTCCTCTCTGTTGTGATTGGCAGAAGTATCCGCTATTTCATGTGGGGAATTGGGGCTGTTCTGTATGGGGAAGTGGTGGGGGAATTCATCGAGGAAAACCTGCCTTTGGTGGGAACCCTCCTCTTTTTGCTTCTCATCGCCATCATCTCCAGTTATGGGGTAAAGTTGTTTCGCAAAAGGAAGAAATCGCCTCAGCACGAGGTTGTATGAAAAAAAGCTTCATCCTAGTCTGGATGCTGGTTCTGGTGAGCTGTGGTGCGGTCAGAAAAAGGACCACGATCGAAACTCCGCCTGCCTATGCCGCGGCCCGGGTGGCCAGTCTTGAAGAACTCGTACAGCTCATCAACGAGCGATATGCAGTTGCCAAGGCTCTCTCTGTTTCCAGTCTGAAGGTGGAGTTTACTGGGGGGTCCGTCGAGACGGGATACGTGGAGGAATACCGAGGTGCCAAAGGCTATTTGGTGGCCCAGGGGCCTGATTCCATGTACTTTAATATTCTCAACCCGCTTACCAGTTCCACCCTGGTGGCGATGGCGACGGCCGGAAAAACCTTTCAGATCTGGATTCCAAGGGAGAACAAGTATTTGACGGGAAATACGGATGTGGAACTGGAGGAAGAAAACCCCATCTTTAACGTTCGACCCCATCATCTCCTGAAGGGAATTCTGGTAGAACGCCTTCCCGTTGATGGCTTCCGCTATCGTCCTTTCCTGGAAGAAGCAGAGGATGCAAGATACAAGTACTATATAGTGGGAGTGATTGACCTTGAAGGGGATGCGCGGTCTGCTCAGCTGGTGAGAAAACTCTGGATCGAACGAAGTACCCTGCACCTGGTTCGTCAGCAATATTATGAATCGGGTGCCCTGGTGAGTTCCATCCGCTATGCAGAGCCCAGTGAAATCGACGGAGTTTTGATCAATTCTGATATCAAGGTCGAACGAACGCGAGAAAACTATAGCATTAGGCTTGAACTGGATCCCGAGGGGGTCCGGATCAATCCATCGATTCGAGAGAACACCTTTGATTTGCCGGCACCACCGGGTGCGGAGCGGATCGTTGTGGAAGGAACGAAAGACTGACAACTGACAGCTGACCACAGACCAACAGACCAACAGACCGGGAATCCAGAAACCGAAGTCCCAATTCCGAAACAACATCGAATTATGCATTATCCCGGCTAAAACCTGTTAAAATCAGGAAGAATGTTTAAGCTGATTTTTCAAAATCTTAGACAGCGGCCCACCCGAGCCTGTGTCAGCATTGTGGCAGTGGCCCTTGGAGTCGTCTTGCTTTTGGTCAGTTTGGGGTTGTCCTACGGCCAGCTGATGGACACCGCCCAGCGAACCAAAGGAATAGGGGGGGACTTCATTCTCCAACCCTCTGATGCCTCGCTTTTCTTTGCACTTAACAGCGGTACCCTGCCGGTTCGGTTGAAGAGGATTATAGAGGAAGTGGAGGGCGTTGGAGCGGTGACACCGGTTTTGGCGAAGTTCCTGGGCGACAAGTTTCATCTGGTTTTCGGGATTGATCCGGAGAGCTTTGCCGGGGTCAATCAGGACCTGAGTTTCGTGGAAGGGCAGAGATTTTCCGTTCCCCGTGAAGTCATCATTGACACCATTTATGCCAACTCCAAACAACTGAGCGTGGGTGATTCACTGCAACTTCTGGGCCATGAGTTCACGGTTGCGGGAGTTTTTCGACAAGGGACAGGAGCCCGGGTACTGCTTCCTTTGAGCACGCTCCAGGAGCTGAACGGGACGCCGGATAAGGCAACCATGTTTTTTATCCGGGCCAGGGAAGGCAGCTCCCTGGAGCAGGTTTATGACTCATTGGAGGGTAGATTTGAGAATTACAAGATAACCAAGGCCGCGGAATTGCAAGCCATGATCATGGATAATACTCCGGTCTTCAAACAGTTCGTGTCGGCAATGGTTTTCATCTCTGTGACCATCAGTTTCTTGATTATTTTGCTGGCGATGTACAGTACCATCACCGAAAGAACTCGAGAGATTGGAATTCTCAGGTCATTGGGAGCATCCAAACAGTATATCATTCAGCTGATACTGAACGAATCGCTCTTGCTGTGTGTGGCAGGAGTTGTCTTGGGATTTGGTTTGACCTATTTGGCAAATCAAGCCATTTTTTCGGCGTTTCCCAGCATTCCGGTGACGATTACACTCTTTTGGCGAGTGACGTCGGCCGTAGTGGCACTGGTGGGAGGTATACTGGGAGCGCTCTATCCGGCGATCAAAGCATCCCAGATGGATCCCGTGAGAGCACTGGGCTATGAATAGGAATCGAATCACTCGCAAAAAAGTCGTGGTTGCTGTTGAAGACCTTCAAATGGTCTACCGGGTAGGGAAGGTCGAAGTCCCGGCGCTGCGAGGAGTGGACTTCACTGTCCAGGAAGGTGAATTTGTGGCGGTCATGGGGCCAAGTGGTTGTGGAAAATCAACCTTGCTTCATCTTGTTGGAGGGCTTTTAAAGCCAACTGCCGGGCGAGTCCTGATTGATGGTATTGATATCAGTTCGGTGAGTGACGCAAAGCGAACCGAAATCAGGCGCCTGAAGATGGGATTTGTCTTTCAAAGCTACAATCTCCTGTCCACGTTGACTTCAAAGGACAATATCGAGCTTGCCAAGCAAATCCAGGGTCCTGGCCACCACGAGGAGGGAGGTGCCCGTGAGATTCTCCAGTTGTTGGGGCTGGAAGAGAAAATGGGGCACACCCCTTCGGAACTTTCAGGGGGAGAGCAGCAACGGGTTGCCATTGCCAGAGCGGTCATCAGCCGTCCTTCCATTCTATTGGCGGACGAACCAACCGGCAGTCTTGACTCCGATAATTCTCGGATGGTTCTGGACATGCTGCTGGGACTCAACGAAAGGTACGAGCAGACAATTGTCATCATTACCCATGATTCGGAGGCGGCTTCGACGGCCAACCGAACCATAGAGATGCGCGACGGGAGAATTTTAAACCAGGGTAAAAATGTCCTCTATGCCATGG
This sequence comes from Acidobacteriota bacterium, assembly GCA_036338555.1. Classification (GTDB taxonomy): domain Bacteria; phylum Acidobacteriota; class UBA6911; order RPQK01; family JADFOI01; genus JAPYTY01. The sequence continues at coordinate 11,471 of JAYZBY010000062.1, forward strand.
AGGAAAAGCATTCATAGTATGCCAAGCAAGTTCGTGCGAGCGGGATCGAGAGTCTTGTTCTGGACCTACCCACGCGGTGGCTGGCAGTACGACATTGCTTCCGGATTTATTCTGGCCTTTATCTTTCTCACCCCGAAGGCCGTTTTTGATGGTGCGATATTCTCTCAAGAAGAGGACCGCTCTTTCATTGAAAGCGAAACTAAAATTACCCTTCAGGTAGACGATGAAAAAGAGTGACCGGTCAGCGTAAATCCAACGCCCCTTCTTCACATCAAACTCTTTGAGGAGACTCTGTGCTGAAATCTTGTAGACCGATGTTATTGGCTTTTCTTGCTCTATCTGCGTTGATCGGAAACCTCCTGCCGGGCATGGTCCCGCAGTCCTTAACCTTGGAGGAGGTCTTAACCAAAATTGATCAGAGAGGATCGACTCTGAAGTCCATGAGTTCATCCGTTAGTCAGAAAAAATGGACGGATATTCTGGAGGAATTCGATCAAGGTGAAAGTGGCCGGTTCGATTTTCTGAAGGACGGGGACAAGATCTATTTGCGCCGCGACATCATGAAGCCTCAGCCAAACAGCCTGGTTGTTCGAGATGGTGAGGTACTGTTCTTTCAGCCCAAGATCAAGCAATTGCAAAAATATGACCTGGGTCAAGGGCGCGATCGTGCGGAATTTCTCCTGCTTGGATTCAGTTCCAACAAAGAGGCGATGAGGGAAGCCTACGACATGCGTCTGGGTGAGAAGGAAATGATTGGAGGGCGTGAAACCTATCTTCTGGAACTAACTCCGAAGTCGGAAAAGGTGTCCGCTTATTTTAGCCAGATTGTTCTCTGGATCGATGTGGAGTTGTGGGTCCCAGTCCAGCAGAAGCTGGTGGAACCCACTCGTGATTATTTGCTGATTCGTTTCGATGACATTAATCTGAACCCCAAGATCACCAAATCCAGGTTCGAATTGAAGATTGGTGATGATGTGCAGGTCGTGGGGAGCTGAGAGAGCGCTGGTCGAAGACCAGCGCGTTCCACGTTTTGCTCGGCCATGTAGCAGCCGCTCTGCGAGCGCCTTTCCGGAATCGGCGCACTGAGGCGCTTCCCACACTCCGGGCCCTTCATTCTGAATTCTTCCTGTCAGCTGTCAGTTGTTCTTGTAGGGGCGCACGGCCTTGCGCCCGAAGGCTAATCCGCTGGAGTTCAAGGGCTCACCCCCTCCCCAAAAAACGAAAAAACGAAGGAACGAGAACCTACGAATAATCCGGACTTGGTTCTCCCCGTTTGGACTCCTGGCCCTGGACCTCCGTCTCCGGGCTCCGGACTTCCGGTGCTTCTTCGGGCTGGTGAGCGATCATCCAGGCGGAGCGTCCCGTCATACGGGCTCGGGTGTAGAGGATCCGATGGACCACCGTCCAGTTCGAAAGGACGGCAATGACCCAGACAATGGGCTCCATATAGTAAAAGGACCCAATGATAAGAAGAACAATTCTCTCGGGTCTCTCCAGAAAGCCGACTTTGCATTGGGGGATCAGGGATTCAGCTCGAGCTCGGGTGTAGCTGGTGAGTACAGAGCCCATCATCACCACTCCCACTAAAACGACATAGGTCATTCGATCCTCGCGCCCATACCATATGATCAATCCCAGATACATGATCAGGTCCGAATAACGGTCCATGACAGAATCAAAAAAGGCGCCAAAAGAGGTCTCCTTGTTGGTCATCCGAGCCACGATGCCGTCAACCATGTCGAACAGTCCGGCGACGATTAGAATGACTCCTGCGGCCCTGAAGCGCCCCTGCGAGAAGGCGTAAGCCGTGAGGATGCTCATGACAAACCCCAGAAAGGTGAGGTGGTTCGGATTGATACGCACAAAGACAAGCGCTTTGACAATGCCTCTCAACAGGACTCGAGCTCCTTGTCCGATCTTTTGGGAAATCATGGGGTTTGATCCTTAGAAAATTTCCAGTTTGATGGTCAGGAATTCCTTAGGGTTCTGACGGAAATCGTAGAGCAGCTTGATGACTTCCGCTGAGACTTCATTCAGATTCTGATAAAGCTGCTCGTCATTGGCCAAGCGACCGAGAGTACCCTTGCCTTGCTGGATGTCGTCCATAAACGTCTTGATTTGATTCAGTGACAGGCTCAGGTCTTCGTACAGCTGGTCATCGCTGGACAATCTCCCCAGGGTCCCCTCGCCTTCTTCAATTCGTCGAGTGATGGCCTCGATGTTCCCCACCATGGCCTCGCTCTTGTCAAAGATAGAGGAATCGTTAACCAGCTTACCCAGGGTCCCCTGACTCTGGTCAACCCGGTTCAGGATGTCCCTCAAGCGGCCCGTCGCTTCATCGATCCTATCATAGACCTCACGATCCTGAACGAGACGAGCCAGAGTCCCCTCTCCTTCCCGAAACTCGCGAACCAGCTGCGTGGTCTGATCCACGGTTTCGCCGGCACTGAGGACCGCCCGGTTGAGATTATTATAGAAGGACGGGTCGGAGAAAAAGGTCCCCACCGTGCCTTGCCCTGCAGCGAGGGGCTCGAAAATTTCGGTCAATTTGTTCGAGAGGACGGCCAGGTTAGCCAGAACATCGTCTGCTCCCGTGATGAGTTCCTGAAACCCAGGTTGACTGGTTCCCGTGATCAAAACCACCTCGTGAACCGTGGGTCCCATCAATCCTTCGGTGATCTCCTCTATCACAACGGGCGGGTCGGAACTCCTTCCCAGGGAGATCTCGATGTATTTGTCCCCCAGTAGTCCGATAGAGCCCAAGGAAATGTTGCTGTCGTTTCTAATCCAGTCGCGATAAGCGGATCGGATTTCAGTGGACACCACGATGTTCTGGAGGTTGGAGCGAGCCCTTTCGATGTTGGTACGTGCATTTTCCAGTTCAATC
>JAYZBY010000063.1:0-6690 GCA_036338555.1 Acidobacteriota bacterium
TAATGGCCACGGCCTCGGCTATGCCAAAATCCTCGTCAACCGTCACGATCTTGCCATTGAGCAGGACCTTATCGGGTTTGAGTGAATCCAGGAGATCGGCTCCCTTGACCGGGGAAACCACCAGAACCAATACCATCAGTACCAAGCAGAATACCCAAAGTTGGCTTTTGTCTTGTATCATGACCTTTTTCCTTTCAGAGAATGAGCCTTGCTCATTCCCATTGGCTCGGGAAGCACATCGTTGACAAAGCTGACCCGTATGATGCCATTCCGGGCTTGAGAAGTTCTCGCTTCAAGCGATCCAACCCCTCAAATTGCCCGAAGATCTTTACCCTTTGATTAGCATCGTCCCGAACCCTATGTCAAGGCGGTTTCGGCCGAAGGCCGTGGGCATGTGGCGAGTTTCAGCCGAACCGGGTCTAAGCCGTTACCGCCTTGGTTTCAAGGAGAAAGTTCAGGGGAACTGCAGTGGTCTCCTTATGACTGGACAACACGATGTTGGTACGGGTGTTGGTCACACCGGGCCAGGATTGAATTTCGGAGAGAAGCTGTTCCAGAGTTGCCGTGTTTCGAGTCCGTATCTTCAAAAGGTGTGATCCGTCACCGGTGACCGCATGACATTCCAGAACCTCTCGAAGGCCGGAAGCACGTTTGATGATCTCATCGTAATGTTCGGAGGATTCCGACATCAGGAAGATAAAGGCGGAAACCTCCAAACCCACCTTGCGGGTCTCAAGGATGGCGTTGACACTCCGGATCAGTCCGGCCTCATCCAGCTTGCGTATTCGTTCACCCACGGAGGGAACGGAAAGCTTGACCTCTTCGGCAACCTGGCTGTGCTTGGCCCGGCCGCTCTCCTGCAGGATTTCCAGAATCCGCAAGTCGATCCGGTCGAGCTTATGACCGCCCATCAGATCAACTCTTTGGGGATCTCAGCCCCGTTGGTTTTCTGTTGACTGTCTTTGGCGTTCAAGATGGCGGGCAGATCAATACCGGTGGCCGTCTTGAGACCCTCTAAAATGCTGACGGCGGTTCCGGTCAGGTTCTTGACGTGGGTCGGCAAGCCGTTGCCATTGCCCGAATCCAGAACCGTTATTTTGTCAATATGCAGATTATCCGCCACCACCCTGGTGACCTTGTCCACCAGTTCCGGAAGCATTTGAATCAAAAAGAGGTCCCGAGTGTGCCCGTCCTGCCACTGATCTCTCATCAGCCTGATAGCTTCTGCCGTGGCCTTGCCATCCTCCAGAATCTTGGCGGCCTCACCCAGGGCCTGCAATTCGGCTGCTTTCTGTTCCGCCTCAGCCGGGACCACCACATCAGCCTGGTATCTTTTCCGATTGAGGTCGATGCGACCTTCTTCCATGCGCTGCTGTTCTTCCACTCGAGTGATATCTCCGGCAACCTGGGCTTTCTGTTCCGCCCGATTCGCCTCCGCCGCCAGATCAGCACGGTGTACCTTCAGCTTATTTTCAGCTCGGGTGATCGCCATTTCGGCCTCCGCCTCGGCGATGGCCCCTTTGCGCTTCTGTTCCGCTGAAACCTTTCGGGCTTCCGCCTCGGCCGTGGCCTCGGCGATTCGTGCGTACTTGATGACCTCAGCATTTTTACGCCTTCCGATGGCGTTCAGGTAGCCCTGATCATCAGAAATGTTCTGGATCTTGACGAAGTCGAGTACCAGACCAAGCTTCTGCAAATCCTGACGTGCCGGCTCTGCCACTTTCTCGGCCAGCACTAATCGCTGGGCGTTAGCCTCCTCAGGAGTCACCTTCGCCAGCACTCCGCGCAGGTTCCCTTCGATGGTTTCCTTGGCCACCTGAGCAATCTCGTTGACATTCTTTCCCAGGAACCGCTCGATGGCATTGGACAGGCCGTCTTTTTCGCTGCCGGCAATCTTGACGTTGGCACGGCCGTCGACATCGATGGGGATAATGCCCTTGGCCAGTGCTTTGGTGATTCTGATTTCAATGGGCATGGCAGTCAATGACAGATACTTGACCGATTCAAGAATCGGAATTCTGAAACCTCGCCCACCCTTGATCACCCGGTATCCAATCGCTGCCCCATCCGGCAGTTGGTGCTGTCTTCCGGAGATGATCAGAATTTCATTGGGCTGGCAGATAATCAGGTTGGCTTTGATGAAAACAATCACCAGCATGATCGCAATCGCCCCAAACCCCAAACCCAGGCCTACCATTTCAGTCATGGTGATTTCTCCTTATACGTCGTAGTAAAGTGCAAATTCGCCGGGATGTGGGCGCAAACGGATGTAGTCCACTTCCCGGACACGCTTGTAGTTCAGCCACACCTGGATCAAATCCTCGGTAAAGACACTGCCCCGCAATAAGAAATCGAAATCGGCCTCCAGGGCATTGATGGACTCCGCCAACGAACCTGGCGTGCTCTTGATTTCAGGACCTCCATTCCCTGCCATTTCGTAAATGTCTTCGTCGATGGGAGGCGGGGGTTCGATTCGATTGACAATGCCGTCGATGCCCGCCATCAGAATGGCCGCGAAGGCCAGGTAGGGATTGCACGAAGGATCCGGCGTTCTGAACTCCACGCGCTTGGCCTTTTCGCTGCCCGAGTACATGGGAATGCGGACACAAGCACTGCGATTGCGCTGCGAATAGATCAGGTTAATGGGCGCCTCATAACCCGGAACCAGCCGACGGTAGGAATTGGTCGTGGGTGCACAAAAGGCACACAGTGTGGCTGCATGGTGCAACAGGCCTCCAATGAAATAGACACCCCAATCACTGAGTTCGGCGTACTTGTTCCTTTGATAAAACAGGTTGTGGCCCTGCTTCCACAAACTCACATGCACGTGCATCCCTGACCCGTTGTCCTGGAACAGCGGCTTGGGCATGAAGGTCACCGTCTTGCCAAAACGCCTCGCGACGTTCTTGACGACGTACTTATACTTCAGGGACTGATCTCCCACATCGACCAGGGTGTTGTAATGGATATCGATTTCAGCCTGGCCTCCGGAGGCGACCTCGTGATGGTGAGCTTCGGCATCCACCCCGATGGACCGCATCACACTCACCATCTTGGAGCGCAGGTTCTGGTAGCTGTCCATGGGAGGAACCGGGAAATAGCCTTCCTTGTTGCGCGGCTTGTAGCCCAGATTGGGGCCCTCCTGTCGGCCGGTATTCCAGTCGCCTTCCTGGGAATCAACATGATAAAAACCCTCGTTGGTCGACTGGTTGTAGCGCACATCGTCAAAGATGAAGAACTCCAGCTCCGGCCCCAAAAAGGCGGTGTCGGCAATCCCGCTGCTCTCCAAATATCGTTCCGCCCTTTGAGCCACGGCACGCGCATCTCTGGAATAACCCTTCTGAGTCTTAGGATCCGTGATATTGCACAAAAAGGAGACCGTCGGCTCATCCATGAAGGGATCGATGAATAGGGTGGAGGCATCGGGTTTGATGAGCATGTCGCTTTCATGAATGCGCTGAAACCCGCGGATGGAGGATCCATCAAAGCCGATACCCTCGATGAACATTTTTTCATCGAAGACCTCAGCCGGCAAGGTAATATGCTGCAAAGTTCCAGGAAGATCGACAAATTTGAGATCCACAAACTGAATCTCTTTCTCGCGGATGATCCTGAAGACATCCCGCGAGAGGGTACTCTTTCCGTTGCCGTTTTTCATGGCTCCTCACATGTAACGTCAACCAATGGCAAGATCTCCTCTCTCGCCAGTACGAATTCGGATACATTCCTGCAAATCGGTGATGAAGATTTTCCCGTCACCCACATTGTTGGTTCGAGCGCCATCTCTGATAGCTGCAACAGTTGCTTCAACGAAGTCATCGTTGACGGCGATCTCGAGTCGCACCTTCTTGAGAAGGTTCACCTCACGTTCCACTCCTCGAAAGGTCTGCTGATAGCCCTCTTCTTCACCGTAGCCCAAAGCATTGGAAACCGTTATTTTGTATACCTGAGCATCGTAGAGCGATTTTTTAACCGCAGGCAGCTGATGAGGTTGGATAATTGCAGTGATGAGTTTCATTTCGACTTCTATTCGGTGCTAAAGATCTGAAATCCACTGTAGGACTCCATTCCATGCTCTCCGATATCCAACCCACGCAGTTCTTCCACCTCGGAGACGCGCAGACCGACCAGAGCATCGATGGTTTTGAATACCAGCCACATGGAGCCCATGACAAAGAAAGCCACGATGACTGCACCCAGAGCCTGAATGCCCAGTTGCGAGAGGCCACCGCCGTAAAACACTCCATTTTGCGGGGATCCCAGGACTGATTGTCCAAACAGACCCACGGCAAGAGTTCCCCACACGCCGTTGAAGGCGTGAACGGGGACGGCTCCGATAGGATCATCGACACCGAAACGATCCAGCCAATGGACGCCGTAAACGCAAAGGATTCCGCCGAGCATGCCTATATAGATGGCACTTCCCGGCGTCACCACCGCACAGGGTGCGGTGATGGCGACCAGCCCGGCAAGGGCTCCATTGAAGGAGAGAGCCAGATCAGGTTTTCCGAACTTGGCCCAGGCCGTGAACATGGCGGCTATCGCCCCGGCTCCGGCCGCCAGATTGGTATTGATGACAATACGCGCCACCAGTTCCGGGTCCCCCATGCCCAGCGCCGATCCCCCGTTGAAACCAAACCAGCCGAACCAGAGGATGAAAACACCCAGCGAGACCAGGGGCATGTTATGGCCGCCGATAGAGTTGGGGGAACCGTCTGAATTGAAATTTCCGGTGCGCGGCTTGAGCAGTATGGTGCCGACCAGTGCGGTGAACCCTCCCACTGCATGGACCACGGTTGAACCGGCAAAGTCGTAAAAGCCCAACCCAGCCAACCAGCCTCCACCCCAGATCCAATGCCCCACTATCGGATACACAACTGCAGAAATGACAAACGAATACATCAGGTAGGCAACGAACCTCATTCGCTCAGCCATACCCCCGGCCACGATCGTCGCGGCAGCACCACAAAAGGCAGCTTGAAACATCCAGAATGCGTGCAGTGGAATCCCTACCGGGGACTCCACATTCATGAGCAGCCAACCCTGGGATCCTAAAAACGGCCCTTCGCCCCCGAACATCAGCGCATATCCGCAGATGAAAAATCCCAGCGAGGCCATACAAAAATCCATCATGTTTTTCATCAGGATGTTGCCGGCGTTCTTGGAGCGAATCAGACCAGCTTCCACCATTCCGAAGCCGGCCTGCATGAAGAACACCATGAAGGCGGCTATAAGCACCCAGAGAGTGTCGAGCGCCACCCAGAGATCGCTGGTGTCAGCCGCCTGCAGTGGGCCAGTGAAGGCCATAAACACTACCAGAGTGCTCAACAGGGCCTTTTTTCTCATTCCTGGCTCTCCTTTGTTTTTCTCGTCAAGACTGAAGTAATCCTCACCGAATCATTTTAAGCTCTAGCAGTGAAAATAAATCAATTATTAGGATTTTTCATGTATTTACCTTAAAATTTCAGCTAAATAGGCAGTTCTCTTAAATAAATCATGTTCCGAAATAAGAAAATGGGCGGTATGAACGGATGGGTGTGGTCGTGCGTTCGTGCGGTGATGCAGTGATGCAGTGATGCAGTAGTGCGGTGGTGGGGTAGGAGACTAGCCCGACTTTGGGAATTCTGATTTAGGATTTCTGATTTTCTATCGTGGGAGGCGCCCAGGGCGCTGGTCGAAGACCAGCGCGTTTCACGTTTCAGGTTTAAGGTTTCACGAAAAGAAGAACGGAGGCTCGCGCCGATTCCGAAGGGCCATTACGACGACCTTGCTGTGGGCGCACTCAGTGCACCCCCACACCCACCCTTCCGTCATCGTTCCGAAGGAGCGACAGGTCAGAAGTTAGCCTTCGCTGTGTCTCTGTGGTGAAATTCTTCTTGGTTTCTCTGTGGTCAGGAGTCCATTGCTTCGATCCCGGCCTTGATGCCGGCGACAAACTTTTCCAGATTCTTCTTGGCGACTCGTTCCAGAAGCCCTCCGCCGCCAAAGGAGGCCAGTTTCCCCCCCACGGCAACCTCCCCGGACCAATGAATTTTTGTCTCCCCTGCTCCTACTTCCTCCAGTTTGAAGTGGGTCGTCATGTCCACAACACTGGCGAGACCCGATCCCTTGCCCACCACCTTCGCACTCACTGGTGGTTCCTTGTCCAGGATCTGAAGCTTCATCACCATGGAGCCCTTGATATAGGAAACTCCCACCTTGGCTTTCACCGTGAAGTTTTCATGATTTTCGACATCGAGTTCCTCAACATCGGGCAGGTGGTTGCCAACCTGTTCGGGATCAACCAAAAATCCGTATGCCTTTTCACGGGCAGCCTGGACTGTAAAATCACCTTCCAATAGCATTTGCTTCTTTCTCCTAATTTAATATGTTGCTGAGTCGGGTTAATTGGCAGAGTTGATCTTGCTAAAGAAATAGTCAACTGCTCCCTGAGCCACCACCTGGTCCTGCCCGGCGGTGCCGGAACTGAGTCCGATGCCCCCCACCACATCGCCATCAATCACGATGGGAAGGCCTCCTCCGATAATCGAAAATCGCCCCTGATTGGTGACATGGATTCCAAAAGTGGGCTGGCCGGGCACACACAATTGATTGTATTCATGGGTCCCTTTGCGGGCAGCGGCCCCTGTAAAGGCCTTGTCGATAGCGATCGCGATGCTCGAGATCTTGGCTCCGTCCATCCGGGTGAAG
>JAYZBY010000064.1:0-5410 GCA_036338555.1 Acidobacteriota bacterium
AGGTGGAACAACTGCAGTGGAAGCTGGCTCAAAAGGAAAGTGCCGATGTCCTGGAGGAGATCCGCGAAATTCAGGGAGTACGAGTCCTTTCGAAGAAGGTCGAGAATCTGGACCGAAACCGCCTTCGCCAATTTGCTGACGAACTGAAAAATCGCCTGGAAACGGGAGTAGTGGTCCTCGGAACCCCCATCGACGGGAGGGTCAGCCTGGTGGCCATGGTGACATCGGACCTGACAGCTCGGATCAGTGCCAACGATCTGATTCAGAAAATTGCCCCTTTGGTGGGGGGAGGCGGAGGGGGAAAACCCGATATGGCCGAGGCTGGAGGCAAAGACCCGGCCGGCCTGGGTGAAGCACTGGAACAAACCTATCGCGTGGTGGAGGAATTACTTAATTAGTCGAATTGTGCATAATCAAGACTACGGGCCTCGAATATATTCATCAGGATTAAACCCATGACCGATAGCTGGGAACCGAAGGAACTGGAAAAACTCGCTCTACTGGAAGGGGTCGAAGTCGAGTCGATTCAGCATCTTTTGGCACCCTGCCTCGTCAAAAAACTGAAACCCGATGAGGTACTTCTAGAGTCGGGGAAACCCAACCGGCTCATGTACGCCCTTCTATCCGGTCGTCTGCGGATTCACCTCGACCTGGAGGATGACTCCATCACCGTTCTAGAACCTGGCGAGATTGTGGGCGAACTTTCCGTGATCGACGGCCAGGCCACCTCAGCCCATGTTGTAGCCAACGGAGAATGTCGAGTCCTCGGTATTGATGAGCACACGACCTGGGCCCTGATGCGGGCATCACACAACATCGCCTACAATCTGATGAAAGTCCTAGCTCATCGATTACGCGGGGGCAACAGCGTGATCTCCACGACTCAGAATCTACAGCGGGAAACCGAGCGCCGTGCGGTAATCGATTCTCTTACCGGTTTGTACAACCGACGCTGGCTGGACACCACGCTTACGGAACAAATGGACCGCTGCCGGGAAACTCACCGGGATCTCTCCGTTTTCTTCATGGATCTGGATGGCTTCAAGGCCTACAACGATACCTACGGACATCTGGCAGGCGATCACGTGCTGTCTACGGTCGGCCGCACTCTGGCAGGAACCTTGCGGACCGGAGAGATGATAGCTCGCTATGGGGGCGATGAGTTCTTCATCCTGATGCCCGACGTTACCGTTGATTTACTCCAGGCTATCGCCGAACGCCTCCGGGAGTCGGTGCGAACAGCTCCCCTGGGTTCCGAATGGGCCCATCTGCCTCCGATTACCCTTTCGATTGGCTGGGCGCAAATGACCGAGGAAGATACCTCAGAAACCATGATAGCCCGTGCCGATGATGCCCTTTACAAAAACAAGGCCAGCCGGCGCAAAACCAACCGCTAAATAAATACCCACATTCGGCCCAGGCGAGTCCGGAGTATATAATATTTAGGAGAAATGCGACTTTTACCTATTCTGGAGCATCTTAGCCCGTATTATGCATAACACAGCCATGGTACCGGCTCCCTCACCGATCCTGACAGTCGGCCTCTTCCAGTCAGCTTCGTGGACCCCGGAGGGGACCGAGGAGGCTGGAAGGAACCCGATGCCACCAACGAATGGGCGGAAATCTTTGCCGCTTTCCGTGGAGAACCTATACATCATCCGGCCGGGAGTCCTCCTGCCCATCCTTGTGATTGTTCTGGTGCTGTGGACGGTCCAGGGTTTGGCCGGATCACTCTATTCCTATATCAATGAAAACGGCATACGTGTTTATACCAACATCGGCGTCAACCGGACTGATCTTCCGGATGCCGAGACTCGTCCAGCCACAGGGAAGATCCGCAATCCTTACCGCCCCCTCATTACCGAGTCTGCCCGGAAATTCCATCTCGATGCGGAACTGCTGACAGCGATCATCCAGGTCGAAAGCCACTTCAATCCTCGCGCAGTCTCCCCCAAGGGGTGCATTGGACTGATGCAGCTTCATCCGGATACCGCCACTCGTTTTGGGGTTAGGAATGCGTTCGATCCGGCCCAGAACATCCGAGGCGGAGCGCGATACCTGAGATTTCTCACCGACCACTTCCAGGGGGACCTCCCCCTGATATTGGCCGCTTATAATGCCGGGGAAAACGCCGTCATCAAACACCAGGGGATTCCGCCCTATCGGGAAACCCAGCAATATGTCCGCAAAGTGACCAACCTTTACGAATCGATCAAGCCTGTTTCCGAACCCCTCCAGTCCACCCAGCGGCTCAATCGAGTCGTCCTGCCCAACGGAAGCATCCTTTTCACCACCGACGGCAACTAATCCGGATAGCTCCATCTCCCGGTTAACGGACAAGATTGACAGCCGTCTGTTTTATACTTTTAAAGCGGGTAAAGCGCCACCTGTTGCGGGTGAACCCTCGAATTCGGGGGTGAGTTTAGCCGGGAGCCTGTTGAATTACGGCGAGTTCAAACGGATGTTGAGTCATCGTACTACCAGCTGTTTGCTGCTGGGGGTTTTTCTGACCTCCTCGTTGGCCCTGGCCCGGGATCGTGAGTCCGCCAGATCTGCCTATACCGAAGCTCGTGCCTTCCATGACCAGCTCCAAAAGAAGGCTGACGCTGATCGCGACCTGAAAGAGTACCAGCAAGCTCTTTTCCTCTACCTTACCGTCATCGACCATGACCCCACTTATGGCGCCTCCGATGACTCCCTCTTTGCCATTGCGGGCTTGTATGAGGCCATGGCCACAGGTTTCGGAAGAGATCTGTATCGCCGCCGTGCCATTTACTACTACGAGTTCGTTGCCAGGGAATACCCTTTAACCAAACACAAGCGAACGGCTCTTGCCCAGGCAGTCTCACTCAAGAAAGCAGCCGTTTCATCTCCCCAAGCGGTGGCATCCTCTGAAACGCAGGAGGTCCGCACGGATTTGGCAACCGTCTCGGATGTCCGCTATTGGTCCAACGAAGACTACACTCGCGTGGTCATTCAGCTGGATGGCGAGGTTGAGTTTCGAAAAGAGATTCTCCACGATCCTGATCGCATTTACTTTGATCTCCAGGAGTCCCGCCTTCTAAGGACTCTTGTGGGCAAAAGCTATGCCGTTAATGGCCTCTTCCTCAAACAACTGCGGATCGCTCAGAATCAAGATACCGTCGTCCGTGTGGTCCTTGATTTTGAGCAAATCAACAAGCACACCGTTTTCGCACTTTACGACCCGTTCAGGATCGTCATTGACACCTTGGGTGGCAAGCCCCCGGAGGAGTCCGCTCCCGAAACAGTTGAACTGTCCCCAGCAACCGAAGACACGGTCCCGACAGAGCTCCTGGCTGAATCTCCTGTCCCCCCCAAGGTCCCTCCCGTGATTCCCACATCCAATCTGGGCGGGGATCGAAGCTTGACCCGGGTTTTGGGTCTGAAGGTAGGCCGTGTGGTGATTGATCCGGGCCATGGAGGCCGTGACACAGGAACCGTGGGGCCGTCCGGTCTCAAGGAAAAGGACCTGGTCCTGGCGCTGTCCCTCCGCCTGAAGGAACTCCTCGAGACACGCCTTGGAACCGATGTGGTGTTGACCCGGACCGGGGATGACTTCGTGCCGCTGGAGGAACGAACTGCCATTGCCAATCAGATGCGTGCGGATTTATTCCTTTCCGTCCACGCCAACTCCAGTCGGGATCAGAGGGTCACGGGCGTTGAGACCTTCTTTTTGAACTTCAGCTCCAACGCTGATGAACGGGAAATCGCCAGTCGAGAAAATGCGGGAGCACAGAAAAACATCCGCGATCTGGAGGATCTGCTCAAACAGATCGCTCTGGGAGATTATAACGAAGAGTCCAGCGACCTGGCTCATGTGGTCCAGGAGAGCCTCTACCTGGAGATGAAAAACGGTCGCAGCGTCATGCGTGACCGAGGCGTCAAAAAAGCTCCCTTTATTGTTTTAATCAACTTGAACATGCCCGGTATCCTTACTGAGGTGGGCTTTATCAGCAATCCCACAGATGAAAGCTATTTCAAAGACAGCAACGGGCAAGACAAAACAGCTGAAGCTCTGTACCAGGGAATCAGGAAATACCTTCACTCCCTAGGGACCGTTGCCACCTATGACGCCACTACGGCGGTCAACACAGCCTCACCTGATTAGACATCCCCCCGCCCTCACCCCCTATAATAACTAATTAGCAATGCTCTCGATCTGGATCAAAACTTCCACCATGCTTGGTCTCTTTTCCGTTTTGTCCCTGGCTCCTCCCTTGTTGGCACAAGGCACGATCCAGCAATACTTTGACCAACTCGAGGGATATCAGGTTGAAAACCTGGCAGAAAGCACCACTCTGGAGTGGGACTTCGATAGCCCTTTTGAATCTCAGGTCATCGACGAGTTCATCCTGTTTCACTACTCTCGCTGGGCTGTCCGGGCGGTCGATTCAGCCTCACATCCTGCTTTAGAACTCGAGGTCTACGAGATGCAGGATCCTCAGGGGGCTTTTGGAGTTTTCTCCAACTGGAATCATCTTAATCCGGATTCTCTTTCCCAACGTTTGAATCTACCGGTGGACAATTACTATCTTGATGAAAGTCTCATCTTCTGGAGAGGCGCTTATTTTTTCCACTTGAACCAAGCAAATCCGGAGCCGGTCGATCCCGATACGCTCGCAACCTTCTCCCGCGCCTTCATAGAAATCCTTCCCCTGCTCAACCTCCACCCCCTGACAGTCATTCACCTTCCACAAGCAAATCTAATTCGGGATTCCGTTCGATTCTACCTGGGCGAAGCCTCCTTCGCACTGGACGGTATTTTCCCTCGGGAGTTCATCTCTCCCTTGGGTTTTGAGCACCACATCGAGGTCACTGCGGCCCGATATTCTCCCGGAAATCACGCGCTTTATCTGGTGGCTTATCCCACCTCAGCGCTGGCAGCTCAGCAGTCTGCCCACCTGCAAAACGCCATGGAGTCCTATTTTTCCCCGGAAGGAGTGTATATCCGACGCTCCGGTGTCATCATTGCCATTTTCTTTGGGCCCGAATCGGAAGCGCAAGAAATCCTGACCAAGGTGCAATACGCTCCTACCATCCAATGGATCTATCAAAAAGAACAGGACCCTGAAGAATTGGTTCGGCGGACCTTGGATTTTCTAGGCTCGGTGCGCCAGACCCTGGTGCTCATTCTGGTATTTCTACCGTTGGTCCTGACCTTAGGCTTTATGGCAGGAATCGTCCGATACACACTTTTCCAACTCTATCCCGGGGTGAAGGAACAAGGTGAGATGATCCAGCTGAACTTCCAGGGGCGGAAAAGGGGGTGAGCCCTTAGCCCTTAGCCCCTAGCCCCTAGCCCCTACAGAGGAGGATGATCCGAGTCGTCTGACGTTGTCTCCGGAATGTGGGAGGCACCTCAGGGCGCTGACTCCAGAAGGCCGCTCAT
>JAYZBY010000065.1:0-10884 GCA_036338555.1 Acidobacteriota bacterium
TTGTTTCCCTTCGACTATCTCATTGTCTTTGAGGGTCTGGTAGCTCCTGATGCAGCCAGTCACGGTCATCTGCCCTTGGTCTCCTACTACATCGCCTTTCTGAAGGTGGTCACGGGAAGCGACAGTGAATGGGTCTATCATCTGGCCTTTCTGGTCTTCCCTCTTCTGGGTGCGGTCGGCTTTTACGATCTCGCCAAGGGCCACCTGCGCTTTCCACTTCCAGCTGCATGCCTGCTGGGGGTTTCACCAGCTTTTTTTGTGTCGAGTCACACGCTGATGTCGGATGTCCCCCTCCTTGCCTTCTGGGTCTTCTGCTTATCCCGATTTCTGAGAATCTGTGAAGGCCAGGCTGCCAGGCTTGACTGGCTGTTGTGTGGATTGAGTCTCCTGGCGGCCGCTTTCGTCTCCATGCTGACTGCAGGGTTGATCATCCTGATGGCGGCCTACCTGGTCATCAATGGAGGCATCAAGGGAGGGCCTCTGCCGGCCGGCAGACGGTTTTGGCCGATGGTTGGTCTTTTGTCCCTTCCCATCCTGTTGTGGGTGATCTGGCATCTGCGTGCTTATTTTCATTATGACCGCTTTGTTCTCATCAATACCTTCCTTCTCATGAGCAAGCAAGAAGCCTTCAGCTGGGAGCTGATGGGAGCCAAGAGTCTCAGCTTCATCCTGAATGTGGGTGGAGTATTTTTGTTTCCCCTGGCCCTGTGGTACGGCTTTGCCAGTCGGATCAGCGTCCGAGTCATGCTGTTGATATTTCTTCTCAGTTTTGTGCCTTTTTACGCCCTGTTTACGGGTTGGACGTGGACCCAGGTCTTCTTGTTCGCGCTGTTCTTGTCCTCGGGTCTGTTGACCCTGTGGCACCTCTGTTGCCTGACGTTCGGGTTCCTGGCCTGGGGGTGGAATGAACTGCAGCTTTCGGGATTTGGTCAGTTGACACCCTCCTTTGGAGAGCTCCGCTCCCCACTGCCCGAAGAGCCGAACTCAACCCAACAGTTGGAAGTCGTGAGATTGCGCAAGCGTGAGTTACTCTTTCTTCTCTGGTTTCTGGGTATTTGTTTCACCTGCCTTGTTGCCTACTACATCGGGTCGGTGCGCTATACGTTGTTGGCACTGCCCCCTCTGCTGCTGCTGTGGATGAGGGCATTGGAGAGGCGTATTCAAGAGATCTACTTTCTCAGAAACCTGATCTGGGCAAGTGTCGTTGTGACCGCCATCTACTCGATGTTCATTGGCTACGGTGACTACCGGTTTGCTGGGGCGTATCGCGGGAGTTCCGAAGAGATCACACGTCAATATGCCCAACCGGGAAGGACCTTATGGTACTCGGGAGAATGGGGCTTTCGATACTATTTTGAGCGAAATGAGGCGAGACTCCTCACCGCGACGGATGTGGGGCCCAAGGTAGGAGATGTGATCATCAAGCCCTATCTAGCCACTCCATGGGTCACTCTTTACGATGGTCCTGAATATTCCGAACTGCTGGATCAACATACCCCTCGCCTGGACTATCCGCTTCGTATTCTTGATTTTTCTTCTCATGCCGGTTTCTATAGCAGTTGGTTCGGAGTTCTTCCCGTTAGCATCACCAGTGGTGACCGGTGGGAGTGGTTTAATGTTTTTCGGGTGATCAAGGAGTACGATGGTCCCATTCCCGAACAACAAAGATACCCACTGGGGAGGTGACCGGGTTGGCAGCCTGGATTAAGGATCATGGATCGGTGCGAGCGGGCGAAGGATTTGCCCACAACTGGGCCTGGCTTTGATCCGGGAGGTCCCAGGATTGCACCTCATGCCAACCTTCCTCTTTCAGTCGGCGGTACACTTCATCGTTGAGCCCGGTGATGTAGCTCAGTCCCTGAAATCCGGTTTTTCCCACCACTAGATCCAGCGAGTTGATGGCATCGACCGAGTCAGCATCATCGCCAAGCCGTCTTACCTGGAGTGCAATACCCGACCTTAATGCATGGAGTTTTAATGCCTCCGGGTGAAAATGAGAAAGAGACGGAACAAAACCGACTCTTTGGGAATCGTCCATGTTCTCTACCATCTCCTCGAATCTCCAGTTTTCACGACGTGGCGGTCCGGCCACCTCAAAATAGTGCGACTGGTAGAGGACCCATTCCTGTTGAATCGTCTGGTAATCACTATCCTCCGTTTCAAAAAGAGCGACCTTGGTGGGATGAAAAGGAGATACAAAAGAGACGCTGAGGAACTGGAAAAAGGCGAACAGCAGGATGACGGCAACCCATTTCTTGTGCTTTCTCCACGGGTAAATGAGAAGTGCTGCCAGTGGAGGAACCAAGGGGAGGGCAAAGCGCGGGTCCTTGGGGGTTAAGAAAATAAGAAGTACAAAACCGCCCAGAAGCCACCACCAGAGAAATCGCACCACATCGGGAACATCCCGTCGATTCTTCAGGGAGTATAGGGCACTCCATACCGAAGCGAGGGTGAGCGGCAGGAAAAGAAAATAACTGGCAATGGCTCGGGGGTAGTAAATCCAGCCCCAGACGGTTGCCAATCCTGGTTCTCCGTGACGCGGATAGGGTTGCCACGGGATGAGTGACGTTTGTACGGTTGTGGGATAGCGGTCGAGAAGGCCTTTCAAGTTGGGGAGAAACCAGAGAAAAATGATCGGAATGGCTACGATGGCAGCATCCATCAGGTTGACAAGGGCTCGCTTCCTGTTTTTAGACCGACTGAGAGCGAAGCACACAGGCAGGAGCAGATAGACCGGAAAGGTCCATTTGGTCAGTGTTCCCGCTGCACAGGCCAGTCCGAATGCCAGGCTCCACCCCTTGCCTTCGAACCACCTGCTTTTCAGCAGGCAATATCCAGCGGCGGCCACCCATCCAGCCATGAGTCCATCAAGAAGTGAGAGTCGGCTCGTCCAGGCTACAAAGGGAAAGAGCAAGGTGAGCAGCCCGACCCAGACCGCCACTTCTTTTTTCATGAAAAAAGCCGCAATTCCAAAGCTGCAGAAGGATAGAAGAAACATACCCAAAAGATTGGACAGCAGCGGCAGGAATTGGTTTTGAGAAAAAATAGACAAGACCAGGGCTTCCTGGAGATAGTACAAAGGCGGATAATGGGTGCTGATCTGGGAAAACCTTTCCCATAACCTTCCTGCCTGCAGGGCTTGCCAGTATTCCCAGCCTTTTAACTGGTGATGAGCTGCATCCCATATCGGCGGCAGGTCGGTTTGGATTTCCCAAACAATATGAATCAGAAAGATCAGGGAAAAGAAGGCCATGAATGAGATGAGCGGTGTGATTTTCAGCTGATTCACCCTCTCTGAAATTTTCTCGATCACGTCGCTTTCAAGTATAACTTTCAACCCCGATTCTCTATGCATAATCCGGGCGAGAAGACAGGGACCCAAGGGCCTGGGTGGAGGTCTCAGTGACGACCCTAAAGGATCACCATAGGCACCATGTTGCACCGGGACCCGGGAGATGACCAAGAACTGATCTTCGGGCGGACCAGATCCCGGCTGACTTGACCGCCTTTGGGCTCTCTGGTACATTCCGCCGAAAACAGGGACTGAAACCGGTTCCCGACCTCCAGGGACCGCTTCCCGAAGGGTTACAGGCCGAAAGTAATTTTGAGAAAGGTTAAACTCTATTCCTTGAGTCTGGTTCTTTTCGCCGTTCTTTTTTCCTTCCTCTTTCTGGTCACGGAACTGCTGATTCGGCGGTCTTATCTAGGAGATCAGGAGGGCCGGTATGACGTTGAGGAAACCTCATTCATGCCCACCCGGTTGAAGAGCAACTATCGGGGAGAGCTCCTGGGGGTATCCTTTTCCACCAATCAATACGGATTTCGAGATGAAGAAGCATTTTCCCGGGTACCTCCCCCCGGAGAATTTCGAATCCTCTCGTTGGGGGACTCGGTAGGATTCGGGCTGGCGATTGAAGCGACGGACCATTACAGCAAGGTCGCTCAACGTCGCCTCAATGGTCTGGATTCCTCCAGACGCTATCGCCTCGTCAATGCGGGAGGACAGGGATACAGTCCCTCAAGCTACTACGTTTATCTGCGAGAGGAGGGACTTCAGGTCGAGCCTGGCATGGTGATTGTCGAGATTGAGCTCTGCAACGATGTCCCCGATGAAGCATTGCTCAGCTGGAGGAGACAAAGCGGTGAGGGGTTTCCGGATTCCATCGTGGGTGGCCGTTATCTGGTCGGCTGGGATGGGAATTTGCTGGGAACTTACTCTCGAGGCAGTCACCTTTTCGAGAAGACCTATACCTATACCATTTTTGTCCGTCGACTGTTGAATTTGCTGTACCGGATCTATCCGACGGAACCCTTTCACAGTGTTCCCGGATCAACGGTTTACTACACCTTGGGATTTGACCGGTTTGTCCTGGATCAAGAAAGGATCGAGGCGGGTTGGCAAAGACTCTTCGGAGCGCTCGATGCCATGCATCAACTGTTGAAAGAACAACAGATTCCGTTCCTGGTCATGATTCTGCCCTCCAGCTACATTTTTCAAAACGGCGGGGATCAAAAACAATTTGCCTCCCGACTGCTGGAGAAAGCCGTATCCAGGGCTGAGGAGAAGCGGCTGCCCTATCTGGCCTTGACGGAGACCCTTGAGCAGGGGGGTGGAGAGAGGCTTTTTATGGATTTCGTACACTTGACCGAAGAAGGGAATCGGGTGGTAGGAGAAGCCCTCTCGGAACACCTTACCCGGATGTTAGGTCTTCAATCTCCCGGCGACTCTACCGAAAATGGTCCCCTTTAAGATTCTCGGTGGATCTCTTCACAGACCCGGCCTAGCGAACTTCCCTTCATTTCGTCTCCACCTCGGTTTGCAACCCAACCGTCCTACTGTCATCTTGAAACGATACACAGGAGGCTATAAAAGGGTTATGAAAGGCATGAGGTTTTGGGGAGCGCCGGCATTGTTGGCCCTGTTGGCGACTTTCGGGGTGGCGAACGGGACCAGTGTTCGCCTGTTGAATCTGCCTGAGATGGTGCGTCTTGCCGATCGGGTGTTTCTGGGCCGGTGCCTTTCGGCACAGGAAAAACCAGGAGCATCGATTTTCTCTGTGGTGGTGGAATATGTTTTTGAGGTCCGCCAGGGCATGAAAGGAGCCCAAAGCGAAGAGCAGGTGGTTTTTCGCCAGGTACGATCCGGGCAGGCCGGCGTCAAGGTGCTTCCCGGGATCCCATCCTATCAAAAGGGGGAGGAGGTCCTGCTCTTTCTTCACGCTGACAGTCGGTTGGGCCTGACCAGCCCGGTGGGGTTATCCCAGGGAGTGTTCCACCTGGCAGCAGGCGGCGATGGCACCATGGGCCTGCTCAATGGTTTACAGAATCGAAATCTCACCTATCAGATGGGTCTGGTCTCAGCTCAAGGGGTGGGGATCAGCGCGGTGGAACTGCAGTCTCTTCAGGAGGCAGGTCCCATCACGATTGAGGTTTTCACCTCACTGGTCGAACGCATCGATCTTCACCACAAGTCGAAGGGGAGATCTCCTCAGTGAAAGAACGGTCGGGTGTGAGCTGGGCTTCTCTGGGCATCACCAGCTCTGTTTGTCTGGTGATGTTTTCTCTGCTGTTTGCAGGGGGACCCAGAGCGGTTTTGAACAACCAGGCCCTGAAGTGGAATGTCAGCAATCCCGATACCTTCCCGGTTCGATACGTCATTGACAATGGGCCTCTGGGGGAAGGTCTGAGTCGTGACCAGGGAGCGGCCCTGGTTCGCCAGGGCTTCCAGAAATGGGAGGATGTCTCCACCTCCACCATGCGTTTTCTGGATAGCGGCTTTCTGGATATGGATATCGGGGTGGACAACTACCAGTCCTTCGTTTTCACTGGGCAGCCTCGGCCCGAAAACCCCGTGATCTTCGATAGCGACGGAAGCATCATTGACGACCAATTTGGGGTGGATGCCAAGGAAAGTATTCTGGGTTTTGCCGTTGTGCCTAGCTCCGATCCGGAGACGCTGGAGTTCTTGTCGGGATGGATGGTCCTGAATGGAACCCTGGCCAGCGAGATTGGCTTGTTTCCCCGGGTGATGGCCCACGAAATCGGTCATTTAATGGGTCTGGATCACACTCAGATCAACCTTCCGCTCGCCTTTAACTCGAATTCGACGGACGACCTACTGGTGCCTTTGATGTTTCCTGTTGCCCTTCCCAATGGGCCGGGCGCACCCATTCGAGATGATATGTCCTGGATCTCATGGATGTACCCTTCAGGGAATTTTCGGAACAGCACGGGGACCATTCAGGGAAACATCATGCGTCGGACGGGGGATGTCTTTCAGGGGGCCAACGTGGTGGCGGTACAGGTCGATGCCGAAGGCCAGGAATCCCAGGAGGAAGTGGTTTCCGTGGTCTCTTCTTTTTTGGGGACGGATGGAAGTTACGAGATACCCGGACTGACGCCGGGGAACTATGCGGTTTTCATCGAACCCTTGCATCCTCTGTTCGTGGCCGAAAGTGGCGTGGGACCCTTTGACAACCGGTTCACAAATTTCCCCAAGGACTACTACAACGGAGCCAATGAGTCAGGCAGTGGCACCGACGACCCCACTGAAAGAACGCTGCTTTCCGTTGGGGCGGGTCAGGCCCTGGTGGAGATCGACCTGACGGCCAACGAACCCCTGAGGCTGTTGAGTGAATTGGAGGATGATGATGGGGTCGCCTTCCAGTTCACCCAAGGGTTCACTTTTCCGTTCTTCGGGACCACCTTCTCTGAGATCTTTGTCAACAGCGATGGAAATCTCACATTGGGAATTGGAGGCGGGAGCACCGCTGACCGTGACGAAGACCGCTTTTTGTCCGGCCCGGCCCGTATTGCACCCCTTTTCACCGATTTGAATCCAGAAGAAGCCGGAGAAGTCTCAGCCTCCTCCGATAGTGGTCAAGTTACCTTCACCTGGGAAGATGTCCCGGAGTTCTCAGCCCAGGGGGGGAGACCCGCCAACCGATTTTCGGTGACCCTGTTTGAAAGTGGGGACATCCTTTTCAGTTATCAGACCCTCGACATCACCCCGGATGACAATCTGCAGGCGATCGTGGGGATCAGTCCCGGCCTTTTGAGTGCAGGGAACCCGGTTGATCTTTCCTCGCAGGAGTCTCTGATTCCGATTGAGACGGAACCGATCTATGAGGTTTTTCTAGGAACCTCGTTGGATCTGGCCGGTCAGTTTATTTTTTTTCAGGCCTCCAGCAATGAGTTCTTCTTTCCTTTCTTCAGCGGAGATGCAGAGAATTTTTCAGGCTATGCCATCACCAATCTCTCCCCGGGCACGGCGGAGATCCTGATTGAGGCTCGAGCCGGCGACGGGCTGCTCCTGTCGGTCGATGGGGCTCCCGATCTGACCTCCCGGTCGATCGAAACTCAGCACCAATTGGCCGAGCTGGGCCGAGGTTTCTTTGGCCTCGACATCGATGTCGTTCAAGATGGATGGCTGCGGATGGTCTCGAACACGTCCCAGCTGGGGAGTTTCTTCCAATTTGGCAACGGCATCGCCGGACCGGTTACCAGAATGGATGGTGCCCTGGCTTTTTCGAAAGCCTCCGATGTCCTGTTCTTCACCCGGCTGTACGATGGAGCCAGTACCTTCCCGACCTTCGGTCTTGCAGGTCCCCAAGACGCCACCACTTCGCTGGTCATTGCCAACCCCAATGATGAAGCGATCACCCTGACGTTGACCCTGTTCGGTCCCATCGGCCAACCCTTTGCCCAGCCGGTTTCCCAGACGCTTCCCAGGCGCGGACGACTCTTCCAAAGTTTAGGCACTCTTTTTGAGATCTCCTCACCGATTGCCGACGGTTTCGTCCGGGTGGACGTCGAAGGACCGGGTGCGGTTGGATTTGCCCTGATCGAAGTTCAGGATACACTGCTGGGATTCAACGCCTCTTTCGGAAACGAGGGGAACGTGCTGTACTCGGCCCAGATGGCCAGCGGAGGCGTGATGGGAAACCGGGTGTTCACCAGCTTGAAAGTGGTCAATACCTCCGATGATCCTCGTGTGGTGACGATCACGGCCTACCTCGATGACGGTTCTCCCCTTAATACTGTATTTCCCTTCACCCTGGGTTCCGGCAGCACCCGGCAACAACCCGTGGGTGAATTGTTCGGAACGGGCTCTCCCATTTCCTCGAATCTGAGGACCGGGTCGATCCGGGTCGATGCAGACGGTTCCGGAGTGATTGGCGACGTGATCTTCGGAGATCCGGGAGATCCGGATATGGGGATCCCGAACGAAGTAGATTTCGCTGCCGGCCTGCCTCTGCAGACCACTCTTTTTGAAAAGGCCATCTTCAGCCAGGTGGCCAACGGTGCCACCAATCCCAAGGATGCGTCCACCGATACCTTCACGGGAATCGCCCTTTACAATCCCAACTCGAGCAGCGCGCAAATCACGGTTCGGGTTTTCGATCGAGAGGGAATGTTAGTGGGCGAGAAGTCGCTGAGTCTGTCCGAAAATGAACGTATCTCCCAGTTGATCGAAGAGCTCATTCCCGAGACGGCGGACTTGATCGGAGGCCATATTGTGGTGGAATCCACGAGGCCGATCGTGGGGCAGGCCTTTTTTGGAAACAATACCCTGCAGTTTCTCTCCGCCATTCCTCCCATCATTGTCGAGTAGGGAGGGGCACTATGTGCCCTGTTACACCACCTTCGTGGTGAAAAATCCGCTTCGCGGACTGGTGCCGTAGTGCAGTGGTGCATTAGTTGACCGAATCGGCGCACTGAGGCGCCTCCCACACTCCGGACACCTGAAACGTGGAACCTGGAACCTGGAACGCGCTGGTCGAAGGCCAGCGGCTCTCCAGGTCAGGGGTTTCTGTTACAAGTGAAAGAGTTACATGAGTAGAAAATTGTGGGCCGTTTCTCGTTTTGCGCACGAAAGCGAGCAGGAATTGGCTCGGTTTTTTAATTTTTATAGCGTGGAGTGGCGCTACGAACCGGTTTGTTTTCCATTGAGCTGGGATGAGCAGGGTCGTGTGGTGAAAAGTATCACGCCTGATTTTTACCTTCCCCAGTTCGAATTGTTTGTGGAACTCACCACCATGAAGCAGAGGCTTGTCACCAAGAAGAACCAGAAGATTCGCAGAATGCGGGAATTGTATCCCGAGATAAAAATCAAGGTTCTTTACGGCAGAGACTACCGTAAACTGCTGTTCAAGTTCGGAGTTCTCCAATGAGTTCCTCCGGCGAAATCCTACCGAACGACTTTCCGGATGCCGTCAACAGGGTTGTATTTGACGAGCAGATGATTTCCAGACGTGTAGGGGAACTGGCGGATGAAATCAACAAGGACTACAGCGGGAAGGACCTCGCGGTGGTGGGAATTCTCCAGGGGGCCTACGCCTTTACGCGTGATCTGGTCAGAGAATTGACTTCTCCGGTTTCTCCCGACTTCATGCGCATCAGCCGTTACCAGAAACCCTTCACCGGAGAGGTGGAAATTGTCGAGGATCTGCAACAAGACATCACTGGAAGGCATGTTCTGTTGGTTGAGGATATCGTTGATACGGGGCTCAGCCTGAACTACCTGGTCCAGGTCCTGGCCGACCGCTATCCCGCCTCCCTGGAAGTGTGTGCCCTGCTGAACCGTTCTGAACTGCGACTCGTTGAGATCCCCATCAAATACGTTGGATTTCAGGTCAGCGATGAGTTTCTGATTGGCTACGGCCTGGATTTCCGGGGCGGCTACCGTGATCTTCCCTTCGTGGCGACCCTGAATCCCCATTCGGTGGAAACGACCAACCTCCCGGTCCAAACCCCACAGTAGAAATCCCTAGGTAGTCATAAGTTTCCGTGACAAGGCGGCGGCGTTTTAGTAGAGAACTTATGCATCATTCGGGCTACAATACGTCTCATCGATGTCCTGGACATTCTATGTGAGCCTGGTTTTGTTTTTAACCGTGGTGTTGACGGTGTTCTCGACAGTGGCCTACTCGGTGGGGTTGGGCATTCGCGACAACTATCGTCGTTATTATCAAAAAGCTGAGCTTCAATGGACGGAACCGGGACACAAACCCAGTCCTCGACTCAATTTTTGGTGGTTCGTCGCCACCGCATTCACAACCGCCTGGCTGGTTGTGGAATTCATCATCAAGCCGCAACATTAAGTTTGGAATGGTAAAGAGTAATTGGTTGTTTTCAGCAATCCATCGAAGGATTGTGTTGGCGATTCTTTCCCTGATCACTGTTCTTTCCGGCGGCACGATCGGCTACTGGCTGATTGGGGAGCGACAGTATTCCCTGCTGGATTGCCTGTATATGACGATCATCACGATCTCCACCATTGGATTTACTGAAGTCATCGATCTCTCCAATAATCCTGGGGGTAGGGTTTTTACGATTTTCCTCGCTTTGTTGGGAATCGGGGTTCTGACCTATTTACTTTCTAATGTCACGGTGGCTGTGGTCGAGGGCGAGCTCAACGCAGTCTTTCGGAGAAGGAAGATGGAAAAAATCATCAAGAAATTCCACGAGCATTTCATTGTTTGTGGAGCTGACCCTGTAGCTAAATACATCATGGGGGAACTTCGCGCCACTGACTGACCCTTTGTGGTCGTTGCTTTGAACCAGGAAAGGCTGGGACCTTTGCTGGAAAAGTATCCTGGCCAAGTGTTTTTGGAAGGGGATGCGACTGACAACAGCATTCAACTCAGAGTCGGCATACAGCGGGCCGAAGGGTTGTTTGCGGTGACCGATGACGATAATCAGAACCTGGTGATTTCTCTAACTGCCAAACAGTTGAATCCCAGGATCAGGGTCGTGAGTCGATGCAGCCACGCGAAAAACATTGAGAAGATGGAAAAGGTTGGAGCCGACAGCGTGGTGACAACCGCCTCCATCGGGGGCTTGAGGATGGCGTCGGTCATGGTCCGTCCGGCGGTGGTGTCG
>JAYZBY010000066.1:0-10197 GCA_036338555.1 Acidobacteriota bacterium
ATAAAAGTTGTCGGTGTAAGGCACGACCGAGCCCAGATACTTTTTGACCAATTCGGGGTGCTCCCGTACTGCTTCGGAGAAGGAACAGAAGATTATTCCCAGCTCTCCCAACTTGTCCTTGAAGGTAGTGGCAACCGAGACGCTGTCAAAAACCGCGTCGACCGCGACTCCGGCCAAAAGCTCTTGTTCCTCCAGGGGAATCCCCAGTTTTTTGTAGGTTTCCAACAGCTCAGGGTCAACCTCGTCGAGGCTCTTGGGTCCGTCGTCCTTACTCTTGGGCGCCGAATAATAGACGATCTTCTTGAAGTCGATGGGCGGATAGTGAACGTTCGGCCATTTTGGCTCCGTCATGGTGAGCCAGTGCTGGTAGGCCTTGAGTCTCCATTCCAGCAGAAACTCGGGCTCTTCCTTCTTGGCTGATATCAGCCGAACGACATTCTCGTCCAGGCCCGGGGGGATCGAGTCCGCTTCAACATCGGTAACAAATCCGTACTTATACTCTTGATCCGCTATTTCCTGGATTCGCTCTGTGTCGGTTGGCATTGATTGCGCTCCTGTTTAGCTCTACTGGATCCTCACCAATCGGTTATCGCTGCCGCCAAAGGGCACCGACTCAGGTGGGGGGTCGGTTAAATCTGAAAGGGTCATCCTGCTCAGGGTCTGGAGCACGGTGTCATTGATCCTTTGCCAGGCTGTTTTCAATTGACAGGTAGGCTCCAGGCGGCATTCCCCGGGGGCCTCGACACATTCGGTCATGGCCAGGGGGCCTTCCAGGGCACTGATGATTTCAGCCACCGAGATTCTCTGGCCTCGGCGCATCAGGCTGTAGCCCCCCTTGGCTCCTCGATGAGAAACCAGCAGGCCCTCTCTCGCCAGGACTTTTAAAATTTTCCTCACCATCGGCAATGGCAAGCCATTCTCAAGGGCCAGTTCGCGGGCGCTGTGCTTTCGCCCTTTCCTGTGTTGTGAAAAATGCGCCAATAAAATGATCCCGTAATCGGTTTCCTTGCTCATTCGAATCATAATCCAATCCTCAAGATTTATAATAGTACTAGATTAGTACTATTTAATCAATGGCCTTGAGACCGAATGGCGAATGGGGATCCCTCAGCAAATGCCGAGTGTTTTAGTGGCTCTGCAGCGGGCTATTCCAGCATCCTGCGGGCAGGGGGGGGTTCTTTGCCGGGAAAAGGGGCCCTTACTCATCGCCTGTAGGGGCGTAATACCCGGGTCGAGTGCTAAGGATCACGCCCGCTTGCCGGGAGCGGATGTCAATAGCGCGCCACCTTCCATCTTTGGTGATATTGGAAGGAATGTATGAGATGTAGTATTGATTCTTGAGTTCCTCCGCCACCTGGTCGTAAACTTCACCCAGGCTGCCGAAGGCTTCAGCGCGCAGCACCTTCCCTCCAGTTTGTTGCGCCAGGCTCGAGAGGAACCTTTCCGCATTCAAAATAAAGGGGTCGGTCAGGGCCTGAGGAATGATTCGGTTGCGCTTCTGAAATTCCATCCTGACTGAGATGGCGCCCGCCCAGTATTCCTCCAACTTGGAAACCACATAGATCGTCGCCTCGGAGCGAATGGCCAGATCCATCGCTTCGCCCGGGTCGACCAGGCTGTCCGTATCAATCCCATCGGTGAGAACGATGACCGCCGTTTTTCCATCAACATCACGGAGGAGGTCATCAAAGGTCACGTAGAGAGCATCGTTGAAAACGGTGGACCCCTTGGCGTAGGTACTTTGAAGCGCCAGTTCGATTTTTTCAATGTCGTTGGTCCAGTTCAAAATGAGCCGCGGGGCATCGTTGAATGTAATAACCGCAACCCTGTCCTCCGGGCTCAGGCTGCGCGCAAACCCCAAGGCAGCCTTTCGGATTTCTCCCTGGGCCTCACGGGCGCTGCCGCTGATATCAATTAACAGGGCAACGTATACCGGCACTCCCTCGCTGTAGAAATTTACGATTTCCTGTTGGACGCCGTCCTCGTATACCTGAAGCTTGTCTTTGGTTAAACCGCTGACGAAGCCACCGGCAACCGAACGGGCATTGACGGAGAGAAAAACCTGATTGACGGCAACGCCGATTCGAAACCCTTCATCATCCTGTAGCTGGTTCCTCGGCTGCGGGTGAGCGAAGAAAAACCCGAGTAGTATCAAGAGTGCTGGAAACGTCTTCACTTCGGCAAATACCTCATGGATGATTATATAGCAGTTGCGCAGGGCCAGGAGGAGGTGCCGGGGTGCTGCGGAAACTGGCTGACTGGCTGTCAACAATTTCGAGGTCACCGGGCAGGGGGCGAGCCCAGCCCGCCGGAGGCAGCAGCTGGTTAGCCGGTCTCTTTTGTCTTCTCCACCAATCTGATCCGGGTGATGGTCATTTCCTTATCCGCAGCCTTGCACATATCGTAGAGGGTCAAGGCCGCCACAGAAACTGCCGTCAGGGCTTCCATTTCCACGCCAGTGGCCCAGCGGCAGCTAACCTGACTGCGAATCGCTAACTCATTTTCGGCCAGCTCGATCTGGACATCGACAAAATCAAGATTCAGATCGTGGCAAAGAGGGATGAGGCGGCTGGTTTGCTTGGCCGCCTGAATCCCCGCCAGGCGGGCGACTTCAAACGGGTTCCCTTTGGGCAGGCCCGTCTCCAGAATCAATTGGCTGGTCCCGGGCGAAAGCCGAACAATTCCTTCAGCACGAGCGGTCCTTCGAACCACTTGCTTCTCCCCGATATCCACCATTTTGGCCGAGCCCTGAGCATCCAAGTGAGTCAATTTCTTATTCATCGTTTAATAATAAAACCTCAACTTTCTGGCCCGCCTTCAAGTGAATCATATCCGCCTCCATAATCAACAGGGAATTGGCCGAAGAAAAAGCCACCAGGTCGGCCGAACCCTGGGTTTCGATGGGCCGGATCTGGAATCGACCATCCACCCAGTCGGTCCTCGCTTGTTTAAAGAACTTCCGGCCAGGCTTTTGCCTGACGGGGGCAACAAGCTCTCCGGAAACCTTCTGCAGGGAGTGTCTCTGGAAGCCCATCCAGCGGCGAACCGCGGGCCGCACGAACAGCTCAAAGGTGACAAAAGCCGAAACTGGATTCCCAGGTAGCCCGAAGACCACATGGTCGTTTTTTCTGCCCACCAGGATCGGCTTGCCGGGCTTGATGGCTACCTTATGGAAAAAGATGGTGAACTCCTCTTCGGCCAGCACCTGGGGGACATAGTCGTACTCACCCATCGAAACGCCGCCGGTGAATATCGCCAGTTCGCTCTTCAAGCCCACTTGGATGCTTCGGCGCACCTGATCAGGCTCATCGGGAACCGGCGGCAGGACCGTTGCATCCAGCCCCAGGCGTTGGCATTGAGCCCATAGGGTGTAGGCATTGGAATTTCGAATCTGGCCGAAGGCTGGCCTTTGCTCCACCGCCACGAGTTCGTCACCGGTCGGAATCACGGCCACCCGAGGGGCCGCAAAAATCTCGACTTCCGCCCGGCCAAAAGTCGCCAGCACGCCTGCTTCCGCGGCCCCGACGACCCTGTCTCGAGCCAAGACCGTCTCTCCCATCTGCACTTCACTCCCCCGGGCGGCCACGTTTTCGGCGGGGACGACCGGTTCGAGAAGCTCCACCGTCGATTCGCTCACCCGATGGGTCTTCTCCACCATTTGCACCGCATCGGCCTCTTCGGGAAGGGCCGCCCCGGTCATGATTTGAACAGCCTGGCCGCGTTCAAGTCGAGGCTGATCAGAGTCCCCAGCAGCGATCATCCCGACCACCTCCAGCTTAACCGGAGCCTGGACAGCATCCTGGCTGCGGACGGCAAATCCGTCGACGAAGGATTTCTTGAAAGGCGGAAGGTCGGAATCGGCCAGCACCGGGGCCGCCAGCACCCGCCCCAGGGCCTCTTGCAAGGGCACGCGGATGGGTACTGGCTTCGGGATATGCTCCAGAAGCTTCTCAAGCGCCTCTTCGTAACTCAGCATGTTCTTAGGGCCTCGTTCCATAAATACGGTGGCGCTTGTGACGAGCGGGACGATGTCAAGTTCGCGAAGCGACAACGACGTGATGTCCCTGTGCATCGGGGAGAAGGAGCGAGGTACTTAAATGACAACGTTCTCCCTGTGCTCTCCAAAGACATCCCTCATAGCGTCGGCCATTTCCCCGACCGTGGCTTGGGATTGGACGGCCTCGATGAGTCCTGGCATCAGGTTTTCACGAGATCCCGCCAACCGGCGGACCTCATCCAGGGCCTTGCTTGCCTGGTCGTTGTTGCGGCGGCGGCGCAAGGCCTCAAGTGCGCCTACTTGCCTCTGTTCGATTTCCGGTTCAACTCGAAGGACCTCTATCGGGGTGCTTTCTTCACTCTCAAAGCAGTTCACCCCCACCACCACTTGCTCGCCTGATTCCAGGCGCTTTTGTTCCGCATAAGCGGCCTCTTGGATCTCGCGCTGGACATAGCCCTTTTCGATGGCCTGCAGCATTCCCCCCAGAGACCGGATTTTCTCCATATAGGCCTCGGCTTCTTCTTCCAGCTCCCGGGTTAGCTTCTCGACATACCAGCTTCCCCCCAGGGGATCGGCGACCTGGGCAATTCCGCTTTCGTAGGCCAGAATCTGCTGGGTTCTCAAGGCCAGGGACGCCGACTGTTCGGTGGGCAATCCAAGGGCCTCATCCTGGCCATTGGTGTGCAACGATTGGGCGCCACCGAGCACGGCGGCAAGAGCCTGCAGGGCAACCCGAACGATGTTGTTTTCAGGGTTTCTGGCGCTGAGCGTCACGCCGGCCGTTTGGGCGTGAAAGCGCAGCATCCAGGACCCGGGGTTGCGCGCGCCCAAACGCTCGCGCATCAATCGCGCCCACAGGCGACGGGCTGCCCTGAACTTGGCCACCTCCACGAAGACGTCATTGTAGGAGCTAAAGAAAAAGGAGAGGCCCGAGGCGAACTCATCGATCTCCAGGCCCGCCTCGGTTGCAGCCCTGACATAAGTCTCTCCGTTGGCCAGAGTGAAGGCTATTTCCTGGACCGCGCTGCAGCCGGCTTCGCGGATATGGTAACCGCTGATGGATATAGTATTCCAGCGGGGAACCTCCTTGCTGCAAAAAGCGATCATATCAGTAGCAATGCGCAAGGACGCCTGGGGAGGATATATGTAGGTTCCTCGAGCGATGTATTCCTTGAGGATGTCGTTTTGCACCGTTCCCCGAAGCTCTTTCCTGAGCACGGCCTGCCTCGCGGCCACGACTAGATACATCGCAAACAGGATGCAGGCAGGGGCATTGATCGTCATGGAGGTCGAAACATTGGCCAGCGGAATGCCTTCGAACAACTGCTCCATATCTTCTAAGCTGTCGATGGCCACTCCCACCCTTCCCACCTCTCCGGAGGCCAGCGGGTCGTCCGAGGCCAGCCCCAGTTGAGTAGGAAGATCAAAGGCAACCGAAAGGCCGGTCGTTCCCTGGGAGAGCAGGTAGCGATAGCGTTGGTTCGACTCCTTGGCGGTGGCGTATCCGGCGTATTGCCTCATCGTCCAAAGCCGGGAGCGGTACATCTCCGGGTAAGGCCCACGGGTAAAAGGATACTGGCCGGGATCCCCCAAATCGACCTGGTAATCCAAGGATGCGGTGTCAGCCGGACGATAGACTATCTTCTTGGCCGGGCCGTTTTTTTTGCGCCCGTCGACTGCTGCTGGGTGGCTGATTTCCACTTTACATCAGGTTGGAGTTTGGTATCATGATTTTAAGAGTGATTTCGGATATTAGCAGAGGAGAAGGATCCGATTCAAATGGAGGGCCAAGAACTCAAGGGGCACCGCAAGAAACTGGAAGCTGCCATCAACGAGTCGCTTACTGACTCGCCCAAGATAAACGCGGCCATCGAAGCAATTCGCGGCGGCGGATACGATGTCTTCTTGATCATTGAGGCCACCATCGGCTTCAGCCCCCGGGAGAAATCTTCTTCGCCTCCAAAGCAACTTCCCGCGATTCGACTCGAATTGACGACTCAAGACGAAAAGTTTTTAAAGTCGCTCAAAATCGCCCCGAAATAAAGTCCGTGGCTAACGCCGACAAGTGGCCCAGCCTCGAGCCGGGATGCCGGGTTCGTTATCGTTCTAAATGGAAGCGATCGCCCCCTGCGGATCCCTTGAGCCAAGCCTCTGGCCTACGCTTTCAGCCCGATAGATCAGGGCTTCACCTGGATATAAGCATCCTGCAAATTGACAGCCGTACCGATTCGCTCTCCCAGCAAACCCTCTGCTTGTAGCTGGGCTGACAGGCTTTCGGCTTCTTTTTCGGGCAAGCTGATCAGGAGGCCGCCGGAAGTCTGGGGGTCGAGCATGATCTGTTGGTGGAATTCGGTGGCGCTGTTCCAGGTGACGTCCGCGCCCACATAGCGGCGATTGGATTCGATGCTCCCTGGGATCATTCCCTGCCGCGCCAACTCTTCTGCCCCCTCCATAACGGGAATGGCGCCCGCCTCAAAGACCAGCGTCACCCCGCTGGCAGTGGCCATCTCCCAGGCATGCCCCAAGAGCCCAAACCCGGTCACGTCGGTCACGGAATGAACCGGAAACTTCTGCAGTTGCTCCAGGGCGGGGGCATTGAGTTGCGACATCCAGTCAATGGCAGTGGCGGAAACAGCAGCAGGGGTCTTCTTGAACTTAATGCCGGTGGCGATGATTCCCGTGCCCAACGGTTTGGTCAGAAGTAGGGCGTCGCCCGCCCGGGCTCCGGTGTTGCTGTAAATGCAGGCGGGGTCGACCAAGCCCGTCACGCAGTAGCCGAACTTGATTTCCTTGTCCTGGACGGAATGGCCACCGATGACCGCTACCTGCGCTTCCCTCATTTTGTCGGTACCGCCCCGCAGGATCTCGTGCAGCACTTCCTCGTCCAATTGATGGTCGGGGAAGCCGACGATCGAGAGCGCAAATCGAGGAGTTCCTCCCATCGCATAGATATCGCTCAAGGAGTTGGCTGCCGTGATCTGTCCGTAAATAAAGGGGTCATCCACGATGGGCGTAAAAAAATCGACCGTCTGCACCAAGGCACGTTTCTCATCCAGGCGGTAAACTCCTGCATCGTCCGCTCGGTCGTAACCGATCAGCACATTGGGGTCCTCATAAACCTGTAGCCCTAATAGGGCCTTTGCCAGCACCTCCGGTGCCAGCTTTGACGCTCAGCCGGCGCAGTCCACCATCTCGGTCAAGCGTTTTTTCTTTCGGAAAATCATCCGACTATTATAGCGCATGAGCGCTGGCCTACGGCCAGCGCGTTCCACGTTCCAGGTATTAGGAGGTAACGCCTACCGGGGCTTAGGATTTGGGATTTGGGATTTCCAGCCAGGTGGCTTGGCCAAGATAACGGGTAGGTTTTCGCGACAACATGCGCCCTTTTTACATCATCCGGGTCAGCGGTCAGCGGTCAGGTTGGTTTATAATCCTCTCATCATGGATGCGGGACACTACGATGTGATCGTGGTCGGGGGAGGGCATGCCGGTTGTGAGGCAGCAGTGGCGGCGGCTCGCCTGGGCGCCAAGACCGGCCTGCTCACTCTCAACAAGAACATGATCGCTCAGATGTCCTGCAATCCTTCTGTGGGTGGTATCGCCAAGGGTCATCTTGTCAGAGAAATCGATGCCCTTGGCGGTGTGATGGGTCAGGTGGCGGACCGAACGGGCATTCAGTTCCGTCTCCTGAACCGCAGCAGAGGACCCGCCGTTCGGGCGCCCCGGGTCCAATGCGACAAAGAGCTCTATCGAATGGAGATGCAAAAGCTCCTGGCAGAGCAGGCCAACCTCACGGTGGAGGAAGCGGAGGTGGCGACGCTCCTTCGCCAAAAAGATCGCCTGGTGGCTATCGAGACGGCCGACGGCCGACGCATCGACTGCTCCGCCCTGGTCCTGACCACTGGAACCTTCTTGAATGGCTTGTGTCATGTGGGTGAGCACAAATTCATGGCTGGAAGGTCAGGGGAAAAGGCCTCCGTCTCGATGGCTGAGTCGATCCGGGATTTGAATCTCGAGGTGGGCCGCCTGAAGACAGGCACCCCGCCCCGGCTGGCGCGGAACTCGATTGACTTCTCCGGCTTTGAGGTTCAGCCCGGCGATAAAACCCCCACCTTCTTTTCCTTCGGTAGCCATGAGGTCCGGCTCGAACAGGTGTGCTGTTGGGTCGCCCATACCAACCCGGAAGTGCACCAGGTGATACGGGGAAATCTTCACCGGAGTCCCCTCTACGGAGGAGAGATCACGGGAATCGGCCCCCGTTATTGCCCCTCGATTGAGGATAAGGTCGTCAAGTTCCCCGATCGAGATCGACATCAGCTTTTCCTCGAACCGGAAAGCCTGAATTCCAATACGATTTACGTTAATGGGCTTTCCACCAGTCTGCCCGTAGACGTGCAGCGTGCCATGCTGGATCGCGTCGTGGGACTAGAAGACTCGGTCGTGGTGCGGCCTGGGTATGCGGTTGAATATGACTTTGTCCAACCCACTCAATTGCATGCCAGCCTGGAGATCCGGAAGTTGGCGGGACTCTACCTGGCCGGCCAGATCAATGGCACGACAGGCTATGAGGAGGCCGCGGCTCAGGGCCTGATTGCCGGCATAAACGCGGCCCTGAAGGCCCAGGGCAGGGAGCCCTTCCTTTTAAATCGGGCGAGGTCCTACATCGGCATCCTGATTGACGACCTGGTGACTCGAGGAGTCGATGAGCCCTACCGCATGTTCACATCCCGAGCCGAATACCGGCTTCTGCTAAGAATCGACAATGCGGACCGTCGACTGATGCCTCATGGCTTCCAACTTGGGTTGGTCCCCGAGAAAACCTATCGCGCCTTTCAAGAAAAGTGGTTGCGTATCGATAATGCATGTAACCTATTGAAAACAAAGTATTTAAATAAGTCTGATCCGCTTTCCTACGACTTCCAACAGCGGCTTGGCGTCGAGCTGGGGGCCTCCCTGGGGCAGATCCTGAAGCGGCCTGAGGTCGGGATTGAGGATTTGGGGGGCTTTTTCAAAGAACATGGAATGGCCCTGGACGCCGAAGAACGGCATGTGGTCGAGACTCAGATCAAGTACGAGGGCTACATCCTTCAGCAAATACGCGATGCCGATCGGCTGCAATCGCTGGAAGGCAGGAGAATTTCATCAAACTTCGACTTTGAGGCCGTCCCGGGCCTCTCCCGGGAAGTCGTGGAACGACTGATCCGGGTCCAGCCCGGCAGCCTGGGTCAAGCCTCCAGAATACCCGGCATTACCCCTGCCGCGGTCTCCATCCTGAACGTCTTCCTGGGCTTGGGGAAAAGCTGACCACTGACAGCGGATTCTGGTCCTGGGCCTCTGACAGAAAACCTGAAGTCCGAAGCCCTAAATCCGAAGTTTCAAACTTGAACCGTTCTGGTTCTCCGCGCGTCAAGCTCGCTTCTCCCGGTTCCACACTGGGGTCCGGAGTGGGAGAGGCGCCTCAGCCGCTGGTCTTCGACCAGCGCGTTTCACGTTTCACGAAAAAAACGGAGTCCCTCGCAAAGCGGTCGCTACGCCTTGGCAGAAAATCCGAAATTCGAAACAGACTCCAAATTAGGGTTTCGGATTTAGGATTTCTTTCACAGCGTATCGTGGTGGTGAAGGGGCCAACAATGTTTCACGTGAAACATGGAGGCTGAAAACGTTGGCCGAAGGCCCGCGCCGGTGTCGTCCCTCCGTGCTATCCTGACCCCGAATCGATGGCAAAAACGATCGCAATCGCAAACCAAAAAGGCGGAGTCGGAAAAACCACTACTGCCATCAACCTTGGGGCCTCCCTGGCCGCGGCCGATCTGCGGGTGCTGGTAGTGGATTTGGATCCTCAGGGAAACTGCACTTCGGGCTTCGGGATCGATAAAAACGCACTTGAAAGCACCGTTTACGACCTACTGACCGGAACAACGGAGCCGAATGACGCACTTTGTCCGACCGAGCTGGATTCCCTTCAATTACTCCCCTCCACCCCGGACCTTATCGGGGCAACCGTTGAGTTGCTGGAGGCCCCGGCACGGGAGTTCCGATTGGAACGAGCCTTGAAGCCTCTCGGGCTGCAGTACGACTTCATCTTGATCGATTGCCCGCCGGCGCTGGGCATTCTCACCGTTAACGCCCTGGTGGCGGCCGATTCGCTGCTGGTTCCCGTTCAATGCGAGTTTTTCGCCCTGGAAGGCCTCTCTGAGTTG
>JAYZBY010000067.1:0-11498 GCA_036338555.1 Acidobacteriota bacterium
CACCCGGCCGGAGTCGGTCGCGACGGAACCGTCCTCGGAGTCATTCCGGGAGAAATCGCGGCCGGGGTCGTGCCGGCCAAAAAGTGGCTTGACTCCTCGAGGCTTCAGAGTCATCCGCAGCAGCCGGTTGGGCCGATCAGGGGAGTGGATCTTTTAGTTTTGCACTCTACCGATGAAACGGACCATTAAATAGGTGACCTCCCCGGGATGGTCACGGTAGGGAGCAGTCTCGGCCTGGTTGAAGAAGTGGATTTGTGCCTGATCGACCGACTGGCTGATCATCTTGAAGAGTTCCAGGCACAGGCGGTAGGGCTGGGTCGTGCCTGAAGGGTCATTAAAGCCCCAGATCGTCAGAGTCGGTGTCTTCAAGCCACCCG
This sequence comes from Acidobacteriota bacterium, assembly GCA_036338555.1. Classification (GTDB taxonomy): domain Bacteria; phylum Acidobacteriota; class UBA6911; order RPQK01; family JADFOI01; genus JAPYTY01. The sequence continues at coordinate 378 of JAYZBY010000067.1, forward strand.
CCTTGATGGCTGAATAATCTTCTTGAAAAGTGCTGATGTTGGAGCGCAGCCTCTGACGAATCCGATCAGAGACCTGTCGATTCCATTCCTCGTCCTCTGGAGTTGGAGAGAACCTGCCGGAACTGGGACGACTTCTGGTGTTGGCCCCGGGCGGCGGCGGGGGATCTCCGGAGGCCAGCGTGTTGGCGTCAAACAGGGTGAGGGTCTTGACCAGTTCAGGATGGTCCATGGCAATGCGAGCCCCCGGAAGAGCTCCTCTGGCGTGACCGACCAGATGGACCTGATCGATACCCAGGGTCTCGATAAACCGGCGCAGATGCTGGACATCATTGCCTGGCATGTTCACACAGCATAGACGTGGAAATGGGCGGCCAGAGAGGGGAAGATAGGCATCCACCCCGTAGCTGATGAAGCGGGTGAACCCCATTGGCCGGCGTGAATCAAAACCATGGCCTCTCCCCTTCCAGCTTCAAAGTCCCGGGTCTGGATGCCGTCCACATCCACATACTTGGCCTCGCCCATCGAGGCGGCATGAGTCCCGACACAGGTGACGCCAAGTAACGTCCAAAAAACTGCTACCGTGCGTAGGGGAAAAACTCGTCTCAAAAAATCCATTGGATTGTCATCTCCTTCGGGGATTGTCGTGGTAGATAAGTTATTCAAAATGCGGGCTGGAGTAGATGCTAAATCTTGAGCCCCTTTGAATGCAGTTCAAATCAGTCGATAAATTGGTCTGAGTTGGCTGGAGTGGCCGGGAGTTGGATCACCACGGGCACACCTCAGGCGTACTCCCTCGGTTCAGTCTGCTTGCATCAGATGCGGACAAAAACGATAGTATGCTGATCAGCTTGAACCTTTTCAGGCATCGGAGAAGGGCGGTGGTAGATGGGTGAAGCCCTTTTCGGTATCTTGATCGTCCTGGTGATGGCGAAAGGAATATCCCTCATCAATTACGCCATTGATGAGCGATATTTACGAATCAGAATCGGGCCATGGGCCTTCCGGAAATTTGCTATCAGTGACTTTAAAGGAGCGGAGGTGGGTGTTTCGATAGGTGGCGAAAGCTGGACCAATACCATCAATATGCTAACGATTCGACACAAGGGCGTCACGCTCTACCGAAGGTCCGGGTTTTTCCAAAGGCTGATCATAACGCCTGCTGATCCCGCGGGTTTCGTTGAGAGGGTGAAATTTCATCCCCATTACCAGCCCGATCGTTAGGCAGTTCATAGAATCGGTGCGTTTGTTGGAGAATCGCGGGATCCTGGTGTTGTGGGGGGATCTCGGCTGGGTTCCTTTAACTTGACAGTGCCGAGGAGTACCCTGCTTGAACAACCAGAAAGGTAAGGCGGAACATTCGTTAGCAATCACGGAGAAACGGATATGGGTGATAAGGGAAGTAAAGATAAAGGCAAAAGGGAACAACGGAAAAAAGCTCAGCTCAGTCCCAAGGAAAAACGAAAACTGAAAAAAGAAAAGAAGAAGAATAAATAGGCACCGTCCTGAAGTCTCTGTTGTTCTGCCCGTATTCAATGGCGCCGGGACGATCGCCCGAGCCGTGGGTTCGATTCTTGATCAGACGCTGCGCGCGATCGAATTGATCGTGCTGGATGACGGTTCGACGGATGAGACGGTTGCCGTCGTGCGAAAAATCGGCGACCCACGTTTGAGATTGATTCAATGCGCCCACCTGGGTGTCGCCACAGCGGCGAATGCCGCGACCGAGCTTGCGGTTGCGCCCTTGATCGCTCGCATGGATGCTGACGATTTCGCCTACCCGCTGCGGCTCGAGAAACAACTGCAGCTGCTTCACCAACAAAATCTCGACGTGGTTGGATGCCAGGTGCGCATCTTGAATGAATCGTCCCGGGAGGTTGGTTCGATGTACCGCTACCAGCGCTGGATTAACCAGGAAACCATCGACTCCCGGAAGATATTGGCTCTCCGATTCGTGGAGTTTCCGCTGGTCAATCCGACCATCCTGGCGCGACGGAGCTATTTCGAAATGGGTTTTCGCGACTGCGATCTTCCTGAAGATTACGATCTGATGCTGCGTGCTGCCGCTCAGGGCATGCGATTCGGCAAAGTTGACGAGGTTCTGCTGGACTGGACGGATCATCCGGGCAGGCTGACCCGAGCCGATTCTCGTTATAGGTTTGAAGCCTTCACGCGTTGCCGGCAACAGCACCTGCTTGCGGGTCCGCTGCGCGATGTCGACTGTGTTGACCTGTGGGGAGTGGGTGACACCGGCAAGCCGTGGCTCCGCTGGCTGCAAGCTCAAAAGATCGCCGTTCGGCGCGGTTACGACATCAACCAGCGCAAGGTGAATGAGATCATCCACGGTGTTCGCATCGCCCATCCGTCGGAAATGCTCAGCGCTGACGGCACTCCGCTGGTCATCGCTGTGGGAGCCGAAGATGCCCGCAAGTTGATCCTGCCCGAGATCCTGTCGCGAGGGTATGTCGCCGGCGGTGATGCCTGGTTTGTGGCGTGAACGATCGCTGGTCTTCGACCAGCGCGTTCCACGTTTCATGTTTCACGTATCACGTTCCAATTTGGCACGATCATGCGCCCACAGCAAGGACTGTGAAGTCAAGAAGGGCCGGCCGTGCGCCCCTACCAGTAGATGAGCGACTCAGGCGAATGGGAAGGCGAGAGCACGAATGCACGATTGTACGATTGCACAACTTATCCGGTGGGCACCAGGCGTTTGAGTTCCTCGAACCAGTTGAGAATGACAATTATTTCCGTCGGCGTCAGGTCCTGCTCACGCTGTATCATCAGGAAGCGTTGGCAATCTCAGTTGGAATTCGGATCACCTGGTGAAGACCACGGTAAATAGGAGATTCCCATTGATCGGCAGAGGAGGCGGCCCTATAATCTGGCTCAACGCAGAGCGAAGTTAAGTTCAACAGACAAGGGAGGCATCGAATATGCAGGGAAAAAGAGTCCTGATGGTAGTGACCCTGGGTTTGGCGGGTTGGCTGGTGATCCCTTTGCTGGCAAGGGTCCAGCAGTCCGGGGCAGAGGCGGGCTACTCCCTTGCTGAAGGAGATGGGAAGGCATTGGTCGCTACTTCATGCGTCGGATGTCACTCGATGGGAACCTCCCTGAGAAGGGGCAGAAGCAGAGAGGAGTGGGTACAAACGGTCAATGACATGGTTTCTCGGGGTGCGCCGATTGTCCCTGCAGATGCGGAAACCATGATTGGCTATCTGTCTGAGCACTACGGGTTGGACTTCGTCCCCCCACTGGACCAGTTTGTTATGGTCTGGGTCGATCGCCAAGGGAATGTGGAACCGCTGGCGGCACCCCCCGGAGCCTACAACCGGCCGATGCTCTCACCCGACGGCACCCAGGTGGCCATGGACATCCCTTCGGACACATCGGATATCTGGATTTATGACATCCCCAGCGATGAGCTGAGACGATTGACCTTTGAGGGGAACAATCGGTCTGCCACCTGGAGTAACGACGGCCAGTGGGTGGCGTTTGGATCGGACCGGCATCAGTCTCTTGAGGGAGGACGATCATACCGGGAAGATCATGAAGCCTATCGGAAACGGGCCGATGGGAGTGGGGAAGCGGAACGTCTGACGGATGCTGAATTCAACCACGGGCCTCAACGCTGGACCCCGGATGGTAAGACTCTCGCCATCTCCGAGATTCACCCCGAAACCGGCCGGGATCTCTGGATGCTTCCCTTTGAGGGGGACCGAACCCCCTGGCTCTTCGTCGCGACCCCCGCACTGGAAGGGGGCGTTTCTTTTTCAGCCGATGGAAACTGGCTGGCCCACACCTCCGGTGAGACCGGCCAGCGTGAGGTTGTGGTCCGCGCCTTTCCCGAGGCCGAGCCGGCCCATCAGGTTTCCACGGGTGGTGGGATCGAAGTGGTCTGGCCCCTTAACAGCAAAGAACTTTTTTACCGCAATGGGAACAAACGGATGGCGGTGGAGATCACCACCGGTGACACCCTGACGGTGGGGACGCCCCGGGCCCTTTTTGAGGGCGACTTTGTCAATAGTCCCGGCTCCCGAGCCTACTGGGACGCTACCCAGGACGGCCAGCGATTCCTCATGCTCAAGAAGGTGGAGTAGCCCGCACGGGGCCCGGTGTCCGGTCGCTTATTTTATGTCGCCGGCGGGAACCCACGCGATCAAAGAGCGCTCTGAGAAAGAGAACAAACGGGATATTGACTCCCATCCACTCATGAATTTTAGGGGAAATTGTCTTCGGCTTGTCCCCTTGGCCCTGGCTCTGGGGGCAGTCAGCTCCAACCTCTCCCTGGCGGCCGGGCAGGCCGTCCAGGAACAGCATGGAGAATACCGCTATCAGGCCACTGCCGTGGACACCCCTCCCACCGTGGATGGGGATCTTTCGGATCCCGTCTGGCAGAAGGCAGCCGTCATCGACCAGTTCATTCAAATAGTTCCCGACTCAGGGAAGCCGGCCACGGAGCGGACCGAAGTGCGGATCGTTTACGATTCCGACACCCTCTACATTGCTGCTTATGTTCATTACACGGATCCAACCGCCGTGGTTCGCAACGTTCTTCGCTTTCGTGATGACCAGGTTTGGGCCAAGGACGACATCATGCGCTTTTTTTTGATACTTTTCACGATCACCGCCGCGCTTACGTGTTCACCATCAATGCTCTGGGAACCAAACAGGATGCCCAGATTGACAACGAGGACTGGCACTCCAACTGGGATGAGGTCTGGAACGTGCGGACCCGCTTGCAGGAGGATGGCTGGAGTGCAGAATTGCAGATTCCCTTTCGCATCCTGCGCTTTTCCTCGGGAGTTGAGAAAACGTGGGGTCTCAATGTCGAACGCTGGGTCAAAAAGAAGAACGAAAGATCGCTTTGGGCCCCCATTCCTCCCGGAGTCTCCGTTACCCGGACGGCTGCTTACGGCCATATGGAAGGGATGTCTGCCACCAGTTCAGAGCGAAATATTCAGGTCATTCCCTATGGCCTGGTCGAGGCGGGCCGATCCGGAAGTGGAAATCCCGTCGATTCAGACCTGGATGTAGGCGTCGACCTGAAGTGGGCCGTTACCCCGGCTTTGGCCCTGGACCTCACCTACAATACCAATTTCGCTCAGGTTGAAGTGGACGATCGGCAAATCAACCTGACGCGCTTTTCCCTTTTCTTTCCGGAGAAACGAGAATTCTTTCTGGAGAACGCCCAGCTCTTCAACTTTGGCATACTCCGTGAGGCTCAGGTCTTCTTCAGTCGTCGCATTGGCCTGGAAAGAGGAGAGCCGGTGCCCGTTCTGGGGGGAGCCCGTTTGAGCGGGCAGGCCGGCGCCTTCGATCTGGGGCTCCTGTCAATCCAGACCGACAGCCGGCTCCAGACACCCAGCACCAACTGGAGCGCTACTCGGGTGCGCTGGAAGTTCGGCCGCAGATCCCACCTGGGAGGAATCTTCACCTCTGTTGACTCCGACACCCAGGGCAATCGTGCCTTTGGTCCCGATGCCCTGATCTGGCTGGGTCGCGACCTTCACCTGGAAGGCTTTCTGGCTCTGGTGGACGATCGGAATGTGAGCGGGCACCCTCTCTCCTATACGGGAGCAGTGATTTACAACCAGGATCTTTGGGAAGCTCGTTTTAGGTTGTTCGACGTGGAGGAAGACTTCAATCCGGCCATGGGTTTTGTCCGCCGCAGAGATCTGCATCAATATGAGGGGAAGCTCCGGCGAGGCCTGCGTTTGAATCGCCTCTGGGCTCGAAAACTGGACTTCTCAGGTGAGTTAAAATATCTGAAGAACCAGGCCGGGATGCTGGAAACCCGCCAGTGGCGGATCGCAGCTCAAGATGAGCTGGACTCCGGAGACGTCATCAGGCTGAGCCTGGAAAGCAATTTCGAGCGCCTGGATGAGGACTTCGTCATCAATCCAGGCCGCGGAGTGATCGTCCCTCCAGGGGACTACTCCTTCAATCGCTGGCTGCTGAGCTACCAGAGTTTTGAGGGTCGGACAGCATCGGCCACGGCACAACTGGAAGGGGGAGATTTCCTGGGAGGGGAGCGCACCGCCTTGAACCTGGCGGGCACCTGGCGGGTCTCTCCTCACCTGTGGATGTCCGGAGACTACCAGTTCAATGACATCTCCCTGCCACAGGACACCTTCAATACCCATCTATGGCGTGCCCGAGTCAGCGTCCCCTTCAACGCCCGAACCACTGCCGACGCATTTTTACAATGGAGCAGCCTGACCAGAGAATTCAACACCCAGCTGCGCTTCCGTCTGATTTACGGTCGGGACAGCAATCTGTTTCTGGTTTACACCAGCCAGAAACAGGACCTGGCCGGGGGCCTCACCGATACCGACTGGGCCGTTCAGTTGAAAACCACCTATCGCCTCTACTGGTAATGACCCCGGACCGGTCTGGGCCTCTTTCCGGCCATCGATCGCGGCGATGTTGGGGTGTTTGAGTCGGGGCTCTTTGAACGCAATTCGAATCTTTCTCTTGGTACTTGACCGGACACAGAAATGATTTTAGACCTATCGACTCCTTCTATTAATATTAGAATTCCGTTTTCCAACTGAAATAAATAGATATGAGGTGCCGTGGCGGCGGGCAATCGAGACATGATTCGCGAAGGAGCGGCCGGTGAGTCGTGATCGCTGGGAACCGGTCAATGCGACCCTAAACGGGGAGACCCGGGAGGAGGAAATCCCTTTCCAACCCGGTCAGATGGTGTCTCACTACAGGATACTCGGGAAGATTGCCGAAGGGGGTATGGGACAGGTCTACCGAGGGGAGGACACCCGCTTGAACCGGCCCGTCGCGTTGAAGTTTCTTCCCGGAAAACTGGCCGAGAACGGTCCTGCTGAAATTCTTTCGGGGGTACTGGTGAACGCACTGCGTCGCTGAGTTGAAGCGATGGGAGTCGTTTCAGGGTGATTTTGAGGCGCTGGGTGGGCGCAAGGTGGCCCTTAGCGCCGATACGGTGACCGAGGCAGCCGGGATGCGTTCCAAACACGAGCTCAAGCTGACACTCCTGGAGTGACGAGTCGCTAGCGGTCACGCGCTTGTACAACCTTGACTACAAAGCTTACGCATTGATCCGCGGTCCCAAGCGTCTCCTGGCGATCCCGACCACGTTTTGATCGGCGGAGACGGCCTGGTCAAGTGGATCGACCGGACCCAGGATCACCGGGTGCGTTCCGATGAGGAGGTTGTGCTGGCAGCCGTGAGAGAAGCGCTGTCGGCGGACAGTTAAAAAGTCACCGAGTGGGTGGTGTCTTCTCTTACCGACTTCGAACCGGTACCTGCAAATCCGGCATCGGTTGGCCATGAAACAGCCGCAGGGTGGGCTTTGCCATCCATCGTGCCCAGCTCACCGCCCGGTTGATCCGGGCACTATCGGTGGCGATCCCGGTGTTGCCGTACATCTGTCGGTAGAGTTTGGACATCAATACATAGGCAAGGCGATTGCGCAGCGATTTTAGAAAATCGGATCGCTTCCAGGCCAGAGGGAGGCTGTAAAAACGATCCCAAACCCGCTGGGTATGGCTGCGGATTTCCTCGCCCGACATCACGGGATGACCGAACGCCAGCCGCGGCCGCATGGCCCGCGGCATGAGCCAATAACGGGTCAAAGGAAAGCCGGCGATTCGGGTGGTATCATCGGCCATCTTTTTCTCCCAGCGCTGGAAATCCACGGTTCCGGGGTATGGAGTCAAGGTCACGAACTGGGCGAAGGCCAGTTCTGCCTCCTGCGCCAGTTCCGTGGTCGCATCGAAGGTTTCCGGTCGGTCGGTGGATAACCCAAAGATAAAGGATCCCAGCACGTACACGCCGTGTTCCCGGAATGTCTGGAGCTGGTGTACCAGGCTCTCCCCCGAGGAATTGAAGTCCTTGTAGATGGCCTTCAATCCTTCCTCGGTGACCGATTCGACTCCTACCAGCGCTCCTTTGATCTTGGCCTTGGACATGGCCTTCAGGAATTCAGGGTCGTCGGCGACCTCCATCGTGATTTGGGTGAAAAAGACCATGTCGTCAGGGAGTTCGGACAGACGCTCCATCAACTCGAATCTCTCCTGACGCATCGCCTTCAATTCTTCGAAACGTCTGGGGTTTTCAAGGCTCTCGGCCTGCTTCAGGTCCTGAAGCGTCACCGGATAGAAATTATCGTCAGCCAGGACAATAAATCGAAATCCCTTGCGCCGCAGTTCCACGATCTCCCGGATAATCGCGCTGGCGCCATGTTCGCGGGGGCGCTGTCCATCGGTACGCCAGACCGAACAGAACGAACAATGCTTGGGGCATCCCCGCACCGTTTGAACCGAGGCCCACATATAGCGATTCAAGGGCAGTAACTGCCAGCGTGCAGGAGTAAACTGGTCGCCCTCGATTTGCCCACCTTCATATAGCTGCTGGGGACCCCCGTTGCTGCAATCGGCCAGCACCTTGGCCCAGATCATATCGCCATCGCCTTTGACGACTGCATGGGCTCCCCCCATCTCGTAGGCCTCCTCCGGGTACAGGGTGGAATGAATGCCACCAAAAATCACGTAAGCGCCACGCTCCCGAGCCGTTCGCCCGACCTCATAACCTCGCCGTGCGTTGGAGGTGTGGATTCCAATTCCGACCACGTCGCCCTTTTGAATCTTCTCGGCATCGAGGGGTTCGAGACTTTCATCGACAACGATGGGGTCTCCGAAGTTGGATGGAGTGGCACCCGCAAGGACGTAAAGCCAGCGCGGCGCCACCAGGCTGATGCCAAAGGACACGTCACTGGGATTGACCAAATGAACGCTCACAAAAACTTCCTCATTTCCAGAAACCTGATTTTAGAGACAGAAACATTGTACACGAACTCGGCTCTGAGCATTGATTCTCCCCCCCCGGTTGCTGCTAATCACGCCCTCAAAAAACCCAGGGAATGGCACCATCAAGCCTTTGTCTCCAGGCCCGCCATTTTACATATTTTAGAATCTCAAGTATATAAGGCAGGAGTGATCCGCAATTGCTAGGTGAGGATGATTCGTGGTGGCTATTGAAAATGAACCTCCGTTCGAGGCCGGATATCGCCAGAGCATCCCCATCCGGTAGCCGCAAAAAAGGGCCCTTGCGGAGGTGAACCGTCATGGGAAACAGAAGTTTGACGGCATCATCATAGGCGCTCCATGGGCACTGTGGAAAGAGAGGATAAGAAACAATGAGTGAAGATACCTTTGATGTGATTGTCATCGGCGCAGGCGAGAACGGCCTGGTCCTGGGGAACTACCTGGGCAAGGCGGGCCAGAAGGTACTGGTATGTGAACGTCGCCTGGAATCCGGGGGAGGACTTTCCACCGAAGAGTGCACCATCCTGGGTTGTTGGCACAATACGGGTTCCTACTATCACGATACCGTCCAGGTCACTCCTATCTACCAGGACCTGGAACTGGTGAACGCCAATACCATCTATATCCATCCCCCCGTGCAAAGCAGTCTCCTGAAACGGGATGGGGAAAGCCTGACCCTGTTTTCAGATCTGGGGCAGACGGAAGCAGAGATTTCCCGCTGGTCCAAAGATGATGCCCAGGCCTGGCGTCGACACTCGGAGGCCTTCATTGCTGCACTGAGCTCCCATTATCAGCCCTACCTTCTCAACCCCGCTCAAAGCGGAATGGGCTATGAAGACTTCGACTCGCGCTCCGAGTCGACTCCCCTGGAGGCGGTTCAAGCGGAGTTCAAGCATCCCATGACCCAGGCGCTCCTGCTTTCCCACTTCATGGTGCCACGGGGAATCCTGTCCGACTATGAGGGAGCCGGGCGTTTCCTCCAGTTGGTGGTGGGTACGGCCGCATCCAACCGAATCGTTGAAGGAGGCAGCCATGAGCTGGCCCAGGCTCTGTGGACGGAGCAGCTGCGCAATAACGGCTGGGTCTGGGACTCCACCCCGATCAAGCGCATTCTCATCGAGGATGGCCAGGCCGTGGGGGTGGAGACCTCCACCGGACGGGAGCTCCACGCCAAGGTGGTGGTCAGCACGGTAGATCTTCAAACCACCTTCCAGACCCTGGTGGGTCCGGAGCATACCCCTCAAGAGTTGGCCCCGCAGCTGCAGGCGTTTCAGTTGGAGGAGTTTTCCCTGTTCGTGATCCATGCCGTTATGGACGAAGCTCCCCAAGTCAATGCCAAGGACGATCACGTTTCCAGGGCCCTGCGTTGGACCCTGGGCTTTGAGTCGGCAGAAGACATTCAGGAACACATCGCCCAGATCCAGGCCGGAGAAGTCCCCAATCGTTTGGGAGCCATCGTTTCCTGTCCGTCCCTGCATGATCCTTCCCAGGCCCTGCCGGGGAAACACACTTTTCTCCTTTGGCAGTTGGTTCCTTCCCGGCTTCGAAGCGGAGCTTGGAGTGATGTCGCCGACTCTTATGCCCAGCAGATTCTGGACTGGGTCAGCGAATACCTTCCCAACCTGAAAGGGAAAAATGTCCTGAGACAGGTGATCATGTCCCCGCAGGACCTGGTAACCAAGTGGCAGTATCCCCAGGGAACGGTCTTTGGAGGGAAGTCTGCCGGCGCACAGCTGGGAGCCGACCGGCCCATTCCGGAATTGGCCAACTATCGAACCCCCATCAAGAATCTTTACCTGGCCGGTGCCTCCATGCATCCCGGGGCCGGGATCGAAGGAGCTTCCGGCTACGTTGCCGCCAAGGTGATTGCCGATGATCTCGGGATTTCGATTTCGGCTTCCGTCTAATAAGAAAGGGACCAACTATGACCACCAATGGAGACAGGGAATTCGATGGAATCGTGATTGGAGCCGGTCACAATGGGATGATTCTTCAGGGATATCTTCTCAAAGCCGGTCTTTCGGTCGCGGTCGTGGAGCGACATCTGGAGGTGGGGGGAGGATTGGACGCCCATGAGAATCCTCGAGCCCATGGGTTCTGGCACAACATCCACTCCCAGAACCACCGCGCCGTCCCCAACCTGCCCTGGTTCAAGGATCTGGACCTGGCCAGTTATGGACAGGAGTACATCTGGCCCGAAATTGCGGTGGGGATGTTGTTTCGAGATAAGACCTGCCTGCTCTGGCACAATCATGACATCGAGCAAACCTGTGCCAGCATCGCCCGCTTCAGCGAAAAAGATGCCAAGACCTTCCGCGAT
>JAYZBY010000068.1:0-4801 GCA_036338555.1 Acidobacteriota bacterium
ACTTTGATATGGAAGCCCAAAATTATGACAATCATCAACGCTTTCTCAAGAGCTATCACGGGGTGCTGTTTGGAATTCTTGTCCTGACGTTGCTGGGTGCCCTGGTGAACCTTTACCAATCTCTGGGTGATCATCAACGCCAGTACAGCGCCTCCCTGATTGTGGTCATCATGATCGCCCTGTTCATGATCGCTTTCTTTAGCCGTATCTTTCCCTTGAAGGCCCAGGATCGGGCGATCCGGTCCGAGGAAAATCTGCGGCATTATGTGCTTACCGGAAAGCTGCTGGATCCCAGAGTGACTACTCGCCAGGTCATCGGTCTGCGCTTTGCTCCCGACGAGGAGTTTGTGGCTCTGGCGCAGAAAGCGGCCGAGGAAAACCTTTCGGAAGACGAGATCAAAAAAGCCGTCAAGAACTGGCGGGCCGATAACTACCGGGTTTAAGGGCGCTTCACGTTATCCGGGTTGGATACCCCAAACCACTTCCAGGGAGGAAGAAATGAAAAGACCGATTTTCGCAGTAACGCTCTGTCTGATTTCCATTTTCCTGACGGCTGCAGTCAGAGGGGATGATGCCGAGGATGTGAAGGCGGCCTATGCTAGACACATCATGTTGTCCAGGACCGGCCAGGTCGATCCCTTTGTGGATCAACATCTTCCGGGCCACAGTGCCTTTGGTCCCACCGGAGGAATGCTCACCCGTTACGATTCTCCCGAAGAGGAAAGGGCATCTCGCAGTCGTTTGAGGCAGCCGGCCTATACTTCTCTGTCCAGCATTCTTCGTCACCTGGAGGTCAGGGTTTACGGCGATGCGGCCGTCGTCACGGGTTATCTCGAAGGACCCATTACCTTGACCGATGGAAGCAGAAGACAGGGCACGCGGCGAGTCACGGCGGTGTGGATCAAGCAGGGCAATGATTGGAAGGAAGTCCACGACCATATGTCGCCCCTGATCCAGGCCCTGACAGCTCAATAGAGACCCATCAGCCGGGATCGTGCATCCGGTTGTTCGCAGGAACCGACTCAGAGGATTGGTCGGAGATACCCTTGGTTACAGCCCTCTCGATTCATTTTGCTGAGCGGACCACGCGAGTCTTGAAAATCAGGTCATGGAATGCCCGTTTTTCCGGGTGAAAGACGGCCAGGAGAAAACCGAGGAACAAGACTATTGTTGAGATGAACTTCCCGAGGGTCTCGCGGCCGAAGGCATGCCAGTAGCCAATGTAGCGCCCGGATTCCACGTGGTGCACCTGGAGTTTGAAGATCAACTTACCCGGGATCGCACCCTGCTTCCAGTGGTAGTAGATGAAGTAGCCGTGGATACAACTGAGATAGGCCAGAAGAAACACCAGCGCCAGGAGCAAAACGACGATCGGAGCCAAAAACCCGTTGCCGAAGGAGGTGGTGTCTTGATTGACTAACAGACCCGTCAGCATGGCTCGAATTGCGGCAAAAAGAACCACACCGAGAAAAATGACGGGATAGCTCAGGGCTCCAATAATTCCCCAGTCCACACAGTAGGCCAGAAACCGTTTGAGTAAAGGGGCTGTTGTTAACTCCGCGGTCAGGCCTTCATTAGGCGCGGGCGGTGGGAAGGCGATGGGCGACTCCTGCGCCTGTTCCTGCGGTGAAGCGGGTATGGGAGGGGACGATTCCATAGTACTGATTGGCCTGGTTTCGATTATAGCAGTTTGGGAGCTGTGACTCCGGTCCGACTTTACCACCAAGACACAAAGAAGTTTTCACCACAGAGACACAGAGACACAGAGACACGCTGTGAAAGAAATTCGAAATTCTAAATCCGAAACCCTAATTGAAATCTGTTTCGAATTTGGGACTTCTGATTTCGGATTTTCTGCCAAAGTGTAGCGGCTGCTCTGTGAGCGGCCTTCCTAAAACGTGGAACGTGGAACCTGGAACGTGGAACGCCCTGGTCGCAGACCAGCGGCCCCGGTGGACCCCTCTTTTCACCAGTGCTATATTGAGGCTGTTTTGAGCAGATGAGCCTATCGATGAAAGTTGAAGAAGTCACCGAAGTTACGGATGAACTGGTGGAGGCATTGGCACGATTGATGGTCCAGCTCAGCCGGTCCGCTGCACTGCCCACACCCCAAGAACTCCAGCAGATGGTCGATTCCGATGTTATCCGCCTCCTGGTGGCACGCAACGAACAAGCCATCATGGGAACACTCACGCTGGCTCTGTTTCGGATCCCTACAGGTGTGCGCGCCTGGATTGAGGATGTGGTGGTGGATGAAGCTGCTCGAGGACAGGGCATCGGAGAAGCTCTCAATCGCAGGGCGCTGGATCTGGCTAAAGAGTGTGGGGCAAGAACCGTGGATCTGACCTCTCGCCCCAGCCGGGAAGCGGCCAACCGTCTCTACCAACGAATGGGCTTCAAGCCCCGTGAAACCAATGTCTACCGTTATTCGTTGGAGTGAGACCAGGGGCCGATACCCGGAGGTATTAACGTGAATTTGCTCCCTCCCGAGACCATTGAAATTGTTCGAGCCAACTTGCCGCTGATCATCGGCAGCCTTCTCAGTTATTTCGTCATTTTTCTGCTGATCTCCTATGCGGCCAACAGGCGGCTCGCCGGAGGGGTTGGCGATTACCTCGTGGCCTCGAGAAACCTGGGCTGGGTGGTGGTTACCCTGACCATGTTTGCATCGGTCCTGAGCGGGGTGGGAATGGCCGGTATTCCCGGGACGGTTTACTCAGTGGGCGTACCTTTTTTGGTCTCGGTCCTGTCGGGACACTCGATTGCAGTGGTCCTGCTCTGGTACTTCGGACCTCGAATCTGGATTTTAGGCAAGGAGTACGCGTTCACCACGCCTGGAGACCTGCTCGGCGAATACTACCAAAGCGACACGATCCGGATGTATACGGTGGTGGCCAGTTTGCTTTTTAACACCGCCTTCATCGTGGCCCAGCTTCTGGCTGGAGGCGTAATGCTCAACGTTCTTTCCGGTAATCTGATTTCCTTTCAGGTAGGCATCCTGGTGATCACCGGGGTGGTACTGGTCCATGTCGTCACCTCGGGATTACGGGGAATTGCCTGGTTGGATTTCTTCAACGGGCTGATCATACTTCTTCTGCTTTTTCTTTTCGGAGTCGCTACCCTGGTTATGGCTGGGGGAGCCACCAATGTGGTCGAAGGTTTGGCGGAATACAAGGAACAATTCATAACCATCCCGGGAATGGTGGGGGTCTTTACCCCTCTCCACATCTTCGGAGTGGCCATGGGCTTGAGTGTGGGTGCGATGGTGTTTTCTCCATCAGCCTGGATCCGAATGTACTCTGCTCGAAGCAGGAATCACTTCACCAAGATCAGCGTGTCAATACTGGTCCTGTGGATGATTGCTCACATCATGGGGTCCTTTTTTATTGGTACCTATGGACGGCAGGTATTGCCCAGCGTCGAGAATCCCGATTTTGTTTCCTCACTGCTGGCCTTTGATGTCCTGCCGGTGTTTTTAGCCGCGCTGTTTCTGATAGCTATTCTCGCTGCCATTATCAGTACGACCGACACCTACCTGCACACTTTAACGGCCACCATAGTGAGAGACTTTGTCCGAGCCGTGCTGTGTCCGGAAATGGAGGAATCCCGGGAGTTGATGCTGAACCGGACCATTATCATCGGTGTGGCTGTCGCCAGTGTTGGTCTCGCGCTCTTGAACCCGGTCCTGATCACCCCGCTGGCCATCTTTGCCGGAGGGATCACGCTTCAGCTGGTGACACCCCTTGTGGGTGCCGTCACCTGGTCCCGATCCTCAACCGAAGCAGCCCTCAGCGGCCCAGCCATCGGCATTCTTCTCACGCTGGTGTGGGAACTGGGAATTATTCCCAACCCAGTTCCGATACCCGGCCTGGCCCTGGCCTTTGTGATCAATGTACTGGTATTTGTGGGAGTGAGCTATCTGACCCGACCGCAACCTCCCGAGGTAGTGGAAAAGTTTCATGGTTTGTTGGCCCGGGAGTTGAAGTAAGGGCGTACAGTCCGCTTTGCGGACTAGTGATTTCGTGCTTTTGTGCCTTCGTTCCTTCGCCCGGAGTCGGCGCACTGAGGCCCCTCCCACCTTCCGGACTATTCATGGTGGAATCTGGTTTCTGATTGTCCGGGGGCCCTTCTTAGCTACACCATCCTTGCTGTGGGCGCACGGCCCGTGCGCCCCTACAACAGGCTGCAGGACCGTGCCAACCTGGAACGTGGAACGCGCTGGTCGAAGACCAGCGGCCCACAGACCACGCTACTGCAGGTATCGGGCGGCTATTTCGTCATCGTCGAAGTCGTAGACCGGACCGATCGCTTGTATGCCAAGGTCGGTGGCCAGGGACTCCTGGACCTGCTGGATCTTTCCTCCGACCATGGTCAGGGGAGTACGGACCTTCAGGATGTCGTCGACCGGAATGGTAAAGAAGTCCCGATCGAGAACCACCAGATCGGCGAATTTGCCCTCTTCCAGGGAGCCGATCTGGTCTTCCTTGAGCACATATTCCGATGCCCAGGATGTCCACATTTTCAAGGCGTGGACCCGGTCAATCCGTTCATCCGGCTGCCAGACAACCCCGTCAAATTGGCGAGTCACGGCCTGCCACAGCTTGTTGAAGGGAGGGCTGGAACCGTAGTGTTGTCCGACCAGTTTGACGCCCGCTTCGATCCAGGTCTTGAAAGGCAGAATGAATTCCTGGATGTCATCGCCATAATCGCGAATCCAAGCCGGTGATTCACTGACGAGATCCGGACCACAGCTGAGGATCATCCCGTAGTCTGTCAGCAATTTGATGATATCGGGCTGCTT
>JAYZBY010000069.1:0-8041 GCA_036338555.1 Acidobacteriota bacterium
CCATTTCTCAGCTGTGATCGGGATTGAACACGTGTCGGAATCCAAACCGGATCCTGAGCCGATCTATCGAACTTTGGAACAGCTGCAGGTGCCGGTTGAGCAGGCGGTCATGGTGGGGGATACCACCGATGACATGACGGCTGGCAAGCGAGCCGGCCTGACGGCGGTGGGAGTGACCACCGGCACCACCAGCAGGGCCGAACTCATCGAAGGTGGCGCGGACCATGTGGTGACGGAGCTTTCGGCTTTGGTTGACCTGGTCGATTTGTCCCACCTTTCTTCTTGAGGTTGCCTCTTAACAATGAGGCGCAACGGTATGATATACCCGGAAGATACATTATCCGAGTGAGTGGGAATCCCTGAGTTGCGTGGAACCTGGAACTCGCTGGTCGCAGACCAGCGCTCCTCTATTGAGGTAGTTTGTGAATAGTTTTTTGGAGAAAAGAAAACCTCGGTGGAGGCAGAAGTAAAATGTCGGAAGGATCTGGTAATGTGCCAGCATCTTTCCAGGATATCCCGCCATCGATCTTGGAAAGTAGCTAAGAGAAGGGCGTTTTGAAAAGCTATCCAGCCTCTCTAAAATAGCCCTTAAGGCGCCCTTCTCGACGTTCTTCACAGTACGCCTGCGGTGCCCTCCCGTCGCGCGCCTAGTCAGGCCGGCGCTTTCTTCGTTCCTCAGGTGAAGGCGGCGCCGCTTAGTAACGCCGCCTTCATCTGAGGAACGAAGAGAACCTATGCAGGATCCAGGCTAGGTTCCTTCCGTAATTCGATCCTTGCTTCACTATTGCACTACTGCATCACCACACGACTTAGGCTAGCAATTCCACCGTAAAATCATACTCATCCAGAACCCGGTGCAATCGCTTGAGAAAGCCCTCCGAGTAGGGATCCTCCGGGCCGGGGGTGATCTGGTTGACGGCCTTGCGAATCAGGTCTGAAATGGTGGTGAGAACGCGCTGGTCCAGGTCGATCTCAACCCAGTGGGTGCTCTGGCGAGCCGGCCATTTCTTCCCGATTTCCAGGGTGTAGCCGAGGAGTTTCAAAATGGCGATCTCGCGGTCCTCAGCCGCCAGGATCTCCCCCAGATACTGGGCCAGGTCAGCGGCCAGCCAGCCATTTTCGTGGAAATGGAGGGGGCCAAAAAGGGGGCCGTGCTTGAAACTGATACAATCGGTAATCGACACTTCCCGGATAGTTTAACCCTAAATCACCCTCAAAATTGCCTTGAAACCCCTGTAGCCGTACTATCTCTGTGATTTTCAACAGCACAAAAGGGAATATTACCGTTGATCGGACCAAACCCTTTCCCACTACAAAATCACAGAGAAAATCGGTGGTGGGGACATGGGCGTGGCTGGACACAAACAAGAAGGAGGAGATGATGAAACGTTTAATACTTAGCTCAATCATAATCGGACTGGCGGTGCTGGCCGTTACCGGCTTTGCCCAGACCTCCACCAAGGTTCAGTACTTCAACTTCCCCGGTGCCTCCGAGGATCAGCCCTTCAGTACGGTGGTCCTGGTGGGCGACACGCTTTACATGGGAGCTGCATCGGGAGTGGATCCGGCAACGGGTGCCCCGCCTCCCGATACTCAGGACGAGGCCAGGATTGCCATGGAGGGGGTCAAGGCACGACTGGCACTGGCCGGTATGACCATGGACGATCTGGTGGTGGTGCGGGTATTCTGCCCGGATCGTTCCCTGGTTGCTGACTTCAATACGGTTTATCGAACCTATTTCAAGGATCACTTTCCCGCCAGAATGTTCATAGGTTCAGGCTACCTGTCGGGCGGCACTCATTTCGAGGTCTCGGGAGTAGCGGTGAGACGGTAGCGGAACTCAAGCGGAATGTTCACACTGCGGAAGCTGGGTGAATCTTCAGCATTATTCCGCCTGGGGCAGGGTGGCGCTTTCCTGGGAAACCCGTATAATGTGAGGCTTCAGTGATTTAGGGCGTAGGCTCTGGATCGTATGCATTTTGGAGCTTTAGAGGCGGGAGCGGGCTATTGGCGGACCATCAAAATCACAGGGGGCTTCATTATTTTGCCGTCACGCTTGCCCTTTCCACTTTTTTTCTGCTGATCGTGGGAGCTCTGGTGACGAGCAATGATGCGGGGCTTTCCGTTCCCGACTGGCCTCTCTCCTTTGGACAGTTGATGCCGGAGATGGTGGGGGGTGTTTTCTATGAACACGGACACCGCATGGTGGCCACAACCGTGGGATTTCTGACGATTGTTCTCAATTTCTGGCTGTGGAGAGTGGAGCGCCGTGGCTGGGTACGCCGTCTGGGTCTGGTTGCCCTGGCGACGGTGGTGATACAGGGAGTTCTGGGAGGCATCACGGTGCTGTACTTTCTACCCCCTCCGATCTCGGTGGTACATGCCTCCACTGCCGCCTTGTTTTTTTGTTTGACCATCACGCTTGCCGTGGTGACTGCACCCGGCTGGGTGGACTCTTCCTCGACTCTGCTGCAGAGATGCCGGGAGCTTCTGAGCACCGGAAACCTGGGGCTGAGGCTGGCCTTGTGCAATATTCTGGCCGTTTATGTTCAGTACATACTGGGGGCCACGGTGCGTCATTCCGGCACGGTGGAAGGGACCAAAGCAGCCGTTCTTGTTACCTCGGCCCTGGTTGCTCACATCCTGGGAGCGACCCTGCTGACGGCTTTGATTCTGTACCTGTCCAGGGCCTTGCTCAGGCGGGTCCGGGACAGACGTATCGTGCAGTTGATTTACTTGCAGCTGGGCTTGCTCTTCACCCAGCTGTTTCTGGGGTTGGGTGCCTATTGGGTGCGGATCGATCCGGCTGTTCAGGTGCAGCCCACACCAGAACGGGTGTTGATCGCCACCTCCCACCTGGCTGTGGGAGCCCTTCTTCTGGCGGCCAGCCTGATGGCAGGGCTGAGAATGACACAAGGCGTAGTACTACAGGATGAGGAGCTTCCGATGGATGTCGCCCTTGCCGGAGAAACACCATGACGGTGGAACCCACGGCGGCAGGATCTGGATCTAATGGGAAGCTCGGCGCCTTTTATGAGCTGACCAAACCCGGGGTGACCCTGTTGGTGGTGCTCA
Source organism: Acidobacteriota bacterium (assembly GCA_036338555.1). Lineage (GTDB taxonomy): Bacteria > Acidobacteriota > UBA6911 > RPQK01 > JADFOI01 > JAPYTY01. The sequence goes on from JAYZBY010000069.1 coordinate 3,076, forward strand.
CCTCGGCGGCAGGTTTTTATCTGGGCTCTTCGGCAGGACTGGTCGACCTTGTTTTGTTTCTTCACACCCTGGTGGGGACTGTTTTGCTTAGCGCCGGGGCAGCCACACTCAATGAATTCATCGAGCGTGAAGAGGATGGGAAAATGAAGCGAACCCGGAATCGTCCTTTGCCCTCCGGTCGACTCGGAGCGCGTGAGGCCGCCGTTTTTGGAGGAACCCTGATCGTCGTCGGTTCACTTTATCTGGCACTGTTGACCAACACTCTGGCGGCCTCTCTGGGTGTCGCTACCATCGTTGTGTATCTACTCGTCTATACGCCGTTGAAGAAGAAGACCTCGATTTGCACCGCCGTGGGTGCCGTTCCGGGGGCCATGCCCACCCTGATTGGCTGGGCGGCGGCCCGGGGTCACCTCGACTTTCAGGCCTGGGTCCTGTTTGGAATTCTCTTTGCGTGGCAGTTCCCGCATTTTTTGTCGATTGCCTGGATTTACAGGAACGATTACCAGCGAGCCGGTTTCACCATGTTGCCTCCCGCTGATACCGAGGGCCGCAAAACCTGTGGGCAGATCCTGGCCTTCATTGCTCTGTTGCTGGGTCTCAGCGTGGTGCCCGCCACCTCAGGTCTGACCGGGATGGTTTACCTGATAGGAGCCCTTTTGTTGGGCCTGGCTTTTCTGTGGTATGGATTTGAAGCTGCCCTGAATCGATCAACGGCCTCGGCACGCCACGTTCTTCTGGCCTCGGTGGCCTACCTCCCCTTGCTCTTGATCCTCATGGTCATTGACAAGAGATGATGGCTGGGCAGCTCAATGGCCACTGAAAGCCTGTCTGTGCCTGCCTCAAAGAGAGAGGTAATGAATCAAACCGTGGTTGAAGTTGCTGATCTGGGTTTTCTTTACGGCCGGCAGCGGGCCCTTCATGAGGTCTCGTTTGAGGTTGGAAACGGTCAGATCTTCGGACTGCTGGGACCCAATGGGGGGGGCAAGACCACCTTGTTCCGTATCCTGTGCACACTGCTGGCCCCCCAGCAGGGAAAAGCCAGGGTGGCCGGAGTGGATGTCCAGCAGGACCCTCACAAGGTTCGGCGGATGATCGGGGTCGTTTTCCAATCCAACAGCCTGGATCCCCAGCTAACCAGCGAAGAAAACTTACGGTGTCAGGGGGGTCTCTACGGGCTCAAAGGAAGCAAGCTGAAGGAGCGCAGCGAGTCCCTGATGAACCGGTTTGGCGTGGGCAGCCGGCGCAAAGATCTGGTGGGTACCCTTTCGGGCGGTTTGCGCCGCCGCGTCGAACTTGCCAAGGGACTGCTCCATGGTCCTTCAATCCTGATTCTGGATGAACCCACGGTGGGACTCGACCCGGGTGCTCGCCGTGATTTTTGGAAATTTCTCACAGGCCTGCGCGACCAGGACGGGATCACTCTCCTGTTCACCACTCACCTGATGGAAGAGGCGGAGTTGTGTGACCAGCTGGTAATTCTGAGTGAAGGACAGGTCGTGGCCGATGGTAGCCCCAAGGCTCTGAAGGAAGAAATCGGGGGAGACGTCATTGTGGTCGAGACGGCGGATCCGGAGCAGTTCTGTGAGGTGATAAGTTCACGCTTCCCCGGTGAGCCAGGAGTGGTCAATGGGATGGTCCGGTTGGAGCTTCCCCAGGGGCATAAGGTGGCAGCCGAACTGATGGAGAGTTATGCGGACCGGATCGAAGCCATACGGGTGAGCAAGCCCACCCTGGAAGACGTCTTTATCCACAAAACAGGACATCATTTCGAGGGGGAGTAAGGCCGCTGGTCTTCGACCAGCACGTTTCACGTTTCAGGTTTCCTGTTTCACGTTTCAAAGTGGCACGATCTTGCAGCCTGTTGTAAGGGCGCACGGTCGTGCGCCCACAGCAAGGTTATTGTAGCGGCCGCTCTGTGAGCGGCCTTCCAGAATCGGCACACTGAGGCGCCTCCCACACGCCGGACTCGAACGCACGAAGACACCACCTTTTTTTCATTTGACAAGAACCCTTTACCCACTGAGAATCGGGCTAAAAAAGGAGGAGTGATGCTGAAAAGAAAGAAGGGATCCCGTGAGGAAGATGCATGGTTGAGCGACGATCAACTGACTCAGTGCTTGCGAGCTGACGAGGCCGGAACCTTCGATTCACCGGTTCCGACCCAGGTGGTTTCCAATGGCGAGTACATGCCCCAGCCCCAGTCGGAAAAGCAAAAGCGAGTGGAGGCCAGAATCGAGGAATTGGCGTTCTCGGTGAGTAAGAAACTGGGCATCAGCCGACGCCAGTTCCTGATGGGAAGTGGCGGAATGGCGGCCTCGTTTCTGGCCATGAATGAGGTGTTCGGACATTTCTTCAACGTCACCCAGGTCGAAATGGTGGAGCCGTCAGTTTTTGCAGCCAACGGCATTCCTTCCAACCTGTTTGTCTTCGATGACCAGCTTCACGTGGTGAGGGAAAGCAGGGAACTGGGCAGTTCCTTGAGAGCCATCGCTCAGGGTCCGACCACCCCGGGCCACAGTGCCAACCCTTTTAATCCCGAGGGTCTTCCTGATGAACGGGGAGAGACCTGGAGGCCCTGGAATCCCGCCTTGACGGGAATGGACTTCGAGCCGGAAATGTTCCATCTGGTGCAGTTCATCAAGGATGTTTATCTGGATAGCCAGGTCACGGTCGGTCTGCTGAGCAACGTGACGGCCTCCATCATCTCGGTCAGCCCTGAGGAGCGCCGCCCTCCCAAGAACATCGAGGAATCCTTTTCCGGGGAGATTCTGACGGCTGCCCAGACCGTGGGTGTCAGGGACTTTGTCAACGAGATTGCCGGCTCGACTCGTCTGCTGGCACATGGACTGCTCTACACCGGCGTGGGCAATCTGGACTTTGTTCAATATCAGATTGATGAGTATCAACCTGATTCCTGGAAGGGCTACACCATCTCCTATGCGGCCAAGGTCGATGAGAATCCGGAAAGTCTGATGCGGCGATGGAGGTTGGACGATGAACAGGTGGCCTATCCGACATATGAGTTGATTACCAGAAATCAGGAGAGGTTCAAAGAGACTCGCCCCGGTCTTGGAAATATTTGCGTTCATAAAGGCCTGGCACCCAACGAGCAGGCGACTCCCGAGATTGGACACCCCGCGGATATTCCCAAGGCTGCAAGGGACTGGCCCAACCTCAACTTCATTATCTATCATGCTTGCATCCGTCCCCGGTTTTTCATGTACGAGTCGCTCCAGGAAGTCGAGTCGGGAGCCTTGAGAGCCGGTGTCCCGGATATCAGCTGGACGACGGAGTTTGCCCAGCTGGCCGCCGACCTTCCCAACGTTTATGCGGAACTGGGAACCACCTGGGCCTCGACCGTTATCACCTTCCCCACTGTGGCGGCTCATCTCCTGGGCCAGCTGTTGAAGTTTCTGGGAGAGGATCGAGTGGTTTTCGGCTCGGATTCCGTCTGGTACGGTTCTCCTCAGTGGCAGATCGAAGCCCTGTGGCGGTTTGAAATTCCCCGGGAGATACAGGAGAAATTCGGCTATCCGGAACTGACGGAGACCGCCAAGCGTAAGATCCTGGGTCTCAATTCCGCCCGTTTGTATGAGCTCCAGTCCACCGCCACGGTGCAGCCTGGTGGGGATTATCGCCCGGTACCCAGGGACTACCCTTCCAGGATACCGGATGAGTTGAAGACGCTGATGGAGTCACCCGGGTTCAGAGCCGACAATCTTTCCAGGATGAAGGTCGAGTACCTGGCCCAGGGTCCGGAGCCCCGTCACACTCGCTTCGGCTGGATCCGGTCCTAGCCACAAAGACACAAGGAAAATCTTCACCACAGAGACACAGAGACACAGAAAAGACTGGCCCAGGGCGGGACGCCCTGACCCAGACTCCTGTCGCTCCTTCGGAGCGAGGCCGGACAGCCTGTTGTAGGGGCGCACGGCCGTACGCCCTCTTCTCTCCACCGATTGACCTCATGGGCGCACAGCCGTGCGCCCCTACTAGCCATGATCCGGGCTAGAAGAAGGCATCCTTAATACTGAAGGGAAAGGTCCAGGTTTTAGGTTTTGAGTTAGGATGTTTTCGGATTTGGAATTTCGTGCTTCGAATTTTCTTAGTTTTTGTAGCGGCCGCTCTATGAGCGGCCCTCCGGAATCGGCGCACCAAGGCGCCTCCCACACTCCGGACTCTTCATTCTGGGTTCTGGATTCCGAATTCTGGATTCTGCGTCTACTTCAACTCTCTATACCGGCCACCATAATACAGCAGCGGTTCTTTCTCCCCGTTTACGATCGCAGCGCTCTGGACCTCGCCCATCATGATGGTGTGGTCCCCCCCTGTGTGCCAATCAGTCACTGTACATTCCAGCCGGGCAAGTACTCCTTCCAGGACGGGTATTCCAGTCTGGCCGCTCACATAGGGACCCTGGGTGCGATCGGTGCCGGGCGTGGCAAAGTGATTGGAGAGGTCTTCCTGATCGGCCGCCAGGAGATTGACGGCAAATCGGTTGCTCTGTTCGAAGGCTTCCAGTCCACTCAGATGGCGGCTAAGGCAGACCAGAACCAGAAGAGGATCCAGCGAGACTGAAGTAAAGGCGCTGACGGTCAAGCCGTAGGATTGACCGTCGGCATTCTGGGTCGTGACGATGGTTACACCAGTGGTGAAACAACCGACAACCTTTCGATACTGGTCCGGGCTCACAGACATCTTAGTTGTTGAGGGCCTCCTCCAGGGCGGCTTTGAAGGCCGTCACCGTCTGCTCAATCTGGGAGTCATCATGAGCCGCACTGACAAACCATGTTTCCAACGCCGAGGGAGGAGGATAGATCCCTCGCTGGAGGAGTCCGTGAAAGAGGCGTCCGTACAAGGCACGGTCGGTTGAGAATGCCGTTTCGTTGTCCTGGACCCTCTGATCGGTAAAAAAGACGCTCAGCATTGAACCCACCCGGTTGAGGTGAGCCGTGACGCCGCAGCT
>JAYZBY010000070.1:0-5230 GCA_036338555.1 Acidobacteriota bacterium
TTCTCGAAAAAGATGGTGGCCTGGGTGTTCATGGCGTCGATACAAAACCGCAGACAACCCGATCCGATGGCCAGACACCAGAGTGTCCGGGTGCGGATCGCTTGAGCCAGGGTGAGACCCTGAGGTTCCTGGGGATCTTCCTCAACGACGGGCTGTGAGGAGCCATCCGGGTACTGTCCCACTTCCAGCGGAGATTCCTTCGATACCTTAAAGCCCAGGAGCACCGGGATGAGCCAGAAGAGTCCTGCCAAAATGCCGAATCCCCAGCGCCATCCGAACTGCGGATTGGTCACCACGGGTGCGATCAGAAGGGGCAACAGAAAACCTGCCACGCTCGAACTAGCTACCAGAAACCCTATAGCACGGCCGCGCTTGCGGACGAACCATTGCGACAGCAGAATCACATTGGTGAGCAATCCCGCCAGAATCAATCCCACAGCGAGCATTCCATGCAGCCAGTACAGTTGGTTCATCGATTGGGCAAAAGGATACAGTGTGAAGCACACGGCCATGAGGACTAATCCTGTCCGAAGAAGCCGGATCACCCCAAAGCGATCGACCAAGTAACCTACGAGGGGGGCCAGTGGAATGATCACCAGGTGAGAAATGGAAGAAGTCCAGCTGACCTCAGCTTCAGTAGCCTGAAACTCTTCCATGAGTCGAGGAAAAAGGTTGGGCGGAATAAACAGCATTATTCCATTGGTGAAAAAGTAGATCAGCATCGAGGTGCCGGCGACATAGTATCCGTAAAAACGCCTCGGCTTCTGGGTCTGATCAGCTAATGGATTTCTCTGTCCCATGATGCGTGTTTGTTGTCAGCGGTGGTTACCACTAGTGGAGAGAAAACGTTCTGGAAGCGACGCAAGTGTTTAACGTCATCAGCTGCCCATCTTCAGCTAGAGGAACGGCACAATGCGCTGCAGGTATGTCTTCTGGAACTCTCCTCCAGATTCCGCAGAGATCTATTTTTCTCCCACCAAAACCGGCCAGGTTATGGCCCGGTCGGAGTAGGCCTGCTTCTTTGCTTCCATGATTCTAGGCATGTTTTCCATCCTGGCCTGACCCTCGGCGAACCCCACCTCTGTGGCGACTGCGGCCAGATCCGTTTCACGGAAGGTGGCGGCGAAGTTTTCATTACTGTTCAACGTTTCCCATTCCATCATGAAGGCATCAAAAGGTTCACTAACACTGGGAATATCGGTATGCAGCATGACTCCACCCGGGTTGAGAAGCCGATAACATTCTCTGAAAATATTGGATAAGGCGCTTGTGGCGGTCTCGTGCAAGACGATGTGAGAAACGATGACATCAAAACTTTCGTCGGGATAGTTCGTTACTTCAGCGTTGAGTTGTTTAAAATGCGCTTCAATCCCCATTGACTCAGCTCGGGCATGTGCATAACGTAGCATCGGCGCACCTACATCCAGGCCGTGAACTTCCGCTTTGGGAAAAGCCTCCGCCCATGCCAAGGTGTTGCCACCGATGCCACAGCCCATGTCCAGAATTTGACCGGGCTTCCGGCCCGGGTATTTTTTTTGAAAGAACTGAACCAGAGTTTGTCCCAGGGCATCGTTCTTGGGGCCGCGGCTCCGGTTTGAGTAGATGGGTATGGCATTGTCGTAGACGGCTCCTGCTGTCACGTCATGATCAGCAACCTCGGAATGGAAACCCCCGGGCTGCAAGTGAATATCCGCCACCGTGTGATAGACAGGAATTTCCAACATCGGGTTTAGCTCCAAACTTCCTTTGGGGTTGGCGCTCAGTTGTTGGGCCCGCTCATTGAATTCTTCGATTCGAGGTTCGATGGCGCTGATAACCGAATCCCACATCATTTCCTGGCTCTTGCGTTGCATGGCATTCCAAAATTGGTAATGGGAATCCTGATGCATCTCCTGGCCCACTTCGTTCTTGTCTGCCGGTTCTTGATTGTATTTCTTCTCGAAAGCCGGTTTGACTCTTTTTTCGTAGACCGCACGCAGACCAGGTCGAATCTTCCCGGCTAGGTGGGCTCGAAACGAAACTACGAAGTCCTGTAAGGCTTTCTCATCGTGGTCAAAGTCTTGCAGCATTTCGTGGGGATGTAATGCCATAACGATCCTCCTGTGTTACTTGGACATATTAGCCAATCGTTACACATACTAATCAAACTTAGGTCCAGGATCAAACGCCCACGCCTCCGCAGAAATAGGGGGTCTTGCAGCTGAAGGCCAGCAGGCATATGTGCCACTTGCCCTTTAATCCCTTGTTGGCGTAGTATCTAGAGAACACCTCAGAGAGTGAGGAGAAGTCCGCTTGAGATGACTTGAGGAAGTTAGAAGGACGGAAGATTATAGTATTCTCGTTATACACGCCGAATTTTAGTAAGTTCAGGAGGTGAGCCGTGAAAAACCCAAGCTTATTACTTTTGAGTGCAGTTTGTCTGTTTCCCCTGAGTGCCTGCTCCGACATCGAGGGGGGCTTTGTTGATTCTACGGCACCCTCTCTGAGTGGCCCAAACTATCATTTTGAACCGGAGTCAAGAGCCATTCTTGAGCCTCTGGTTTCCTCTTCGAGGCACCCCAAGGTGGACATGCGGGCTTCAGGGAGTGTGTATACGTTGGGCATCTACCAAGAAGAGGACTACACCCGACTGGGAGTGTTTATTTCTCATGATGGTGGGGACGCTTTTGCTCCTCCCGTACCAATCGGTAGAGGACCCGTCAACGTCAGTTCCCATGGAGAGAATAGTCCCAGCCTGGATTTTGGTACATTAAGAGAAGCTTATGTGTTATTCGAGCAGATTACCGAAGGGGAATCCACTGAACTGATGTTCGCCCGTTCTATGGATGCGGGATTCTGGTTTGAAGAGCCCTATAAGATCACCGACAAGGAGGTCCCATCCAGTAACGCCTTTTCCTCCATGAGGGTGGCTCCCAATGGGGACATCTGGGCCGCCTGGCTGGATGGCCGTAACGACCCTGAGCAAGCGACCGGAAAAGCGGCGGTTTTTATCGCCAGGTCAACGGATCGGGGAAAGAGCTTTGGAGAGAATATTCAGTTGGCCCCGGAAGCCTGTCCCTGTTGCAGGCCCACTTTTGCTTTCGTGGATGACGGCGAGATATTTGTGAGCTGGCGGCATGTCTTCGAAGGGAGTATTCGCGACATGGTCGTTGCCACCTCTCGGGACGGTGGCGAGACCTTCGAGGCCCCGGTGCGAGTCGCCGAGGACAACTGGCATATTGAGGGATGCCCGCATTCCGGAGCCAGTATGGTTCACTCTGGAGGTCGGCTCTATGTTACCTGGTTTACTGCCGGTAGCAACAATGAGCCTGGTATTCGGTTTACCTGGTCTGATGATGCAGGTCGGAGCTTTGCGCCCGCAGTGAACGCCGCACCCGGCGTTCTTTTTGCAAATCATCCCAACTTGGCTGTCGTTGGCGCGGATGGCGGAGTCCCTGGTGGCAGTGGGGTGGTTTTGACTTTCCAAGGCCGAGCGGTAAGTGCTGAAAACAAATGGACCCCCGTCTCTCCCTACTTTGTAACAATCGGTAATGAGGGTGAGCTTTCACTTCCCATGCAAATTCCCAGCAACGGAGGATCAATCTCCTATCCGGTTCTAACCGCAGATAGCCTGGGAGGCGTTTTCGTGGCCTGGACCGAGGCCACCGATCAAGGGAATCAGATCGTGATGTCTCGAGGAGTGAAGGACGTCAGAGAAAGTCTAAGGTAGCCAAAAAGATTGCCTAGATGAAGGAAAGGGGGGTTTTTTGTAAATCCCCCCCTCCGTACAACCGCTGAGCGTGATCCAGCCTGCGACTCCAACCGACGTGTCCACCTGTCTTCCATTACCAGATCACCCTCTCTAGGGCTCCCTCCGCGACGACCCTCGTTTCCAAGACCTGCTGCTGCGGATGAATTTGGGGCCGTAGCACTAACCTGCCTACCCGATAGGTCGCTGCAGTCAGTCTAGTTCTGTATTTTCACCAGGCCCACGCGGTTCGAGCTGGTCTGGTGAATCAGCAGGTTGCCTTCCTTGGTCACCCAGAAATTCCGAATGATGCCGACGCCGGAGGGAATAACCCAGCTCTGGAATTGTTCCGTCTTGGGGTCGAAGCGCACGAGTGCGTCGGGCCTCATCCCCGACTCGTTGTACCAGATGATGTCGTTCACGACGGCGAAAGCATAGGGTTGAGCAGTCGGGCCACTGGGTGAAAGCCACTCTCGGACCTCGCCCGATTTCGGATTGAGCCTCCCGATACGGCCTCGAGCGGAGTTTCCGTACCAGACCATGCCGTCGCTGGTGAGCCCAAGCCGGCGAATGCGCGACTCTTCGTTCGGCACTTCGTAGTAGCGAACGTCCATTGTTTGGGGATTCAGGGCCCCGATCTTGTTGGTGCCGTTGTAGGCGACCCAGATCGTACCGTTGGAGGCCACCTGGATGCCGTACGGCCTGGTCTCCGTCTGAATTTCGGTGATTTCACCGGTCCTGGGGTTCAGGCGACCGAGCATGCTGGCTTGCTGGGCGGTGAAGTAGAGATTGCCATTGGGATGGAAGACCGCCGTGTGAGGGTCCCGGGCCTCGGTTGGATATTCGGTGATGATGCCAGTCGTGGGATCAAGTTTGCCAATGGTGGCATTGCTGTTTCCCATGTACCAGATGTTTCCGTACACGTCAGGAAGTATACTGTGTGGCCGTGCACTGGGCGGCAGGTGAAATTCCTCCATCTCGCCCGTCTTGGGATCGAGCCTTCCCGCCAGGCTGGCCCACATTCCCGTCCACCAAATCGAGCCGTCTGGGGCCTGGATCGGGTCGCGCGACCGTTGGCCGAGAGTGGGGACCATCCATTCGGTGATCTCGATCGATGCGTCACCCGGAACCAGAGTGGGACGCCGCCCCGGCTGTTCGGGGAAGTGCTCGGTCAGGTACTTGGATATGGTGATGGCCTGGGCATCCGGCAGCGCCATCATTGTGTCGATCAGCGCACGCCAGCGGGTCTGGTCGTATCCCGACGAGCGAGTGATCCGGTTGAGACCGTGACATTGGGCGCACAGGTCCTGGACCAGCTTCTGGCCCGCTCCCGCCGGCAACCTGACCTCCTCGCCTCGCCCTCTCTGTGCTTCAGCTGGCGCAGCCAGAACCAGATACAGGAAGCCCGTGACGGTCAGAATGGAAAGCGATCTGCTTTGCATAACGATTTACCTCAAGCGTTAGATGATCTTACGTCGTGCTAGACGGAACCCCACGATAGAG
>JAYZBY010000071.1:0-9238 GCA_036338555.1 Acidobacteriota bacterium
GACTCGACTATAACCATAGATTTGGGCATTGGTCCTCTAAGCTCCTGTCCTTGTCACAACTCCCGCACCTTTTCTCTTCATCTAGAATAGCCTATTTTTATAGCATACTTTACAAAACGGCTGCCGCTGACCGAAGGGCGCACGGCCGTGCGCCCCTACACTTTTTACTTCTGGCCGCTCAATAGAGCGGCCGCTACAAAAATACCTCATCCTGACATGGAGTCTTTTGTCTCCTATTTCAGTATCCGACTGAACTGGCGTCCCGGGAGCTGCCGAAGGAATCCCTTCATCTCCAATTGCAACAATAGTTGGTTCAACTCCGCAAACCCCAGATCTGATTGTCTCAACAGGAGATCAAAATGAATCGATGTATCTGAGGACAAAAGTTTCAAGACTTTCTCCTCCCTGGAGGTCAACGAACCCGCACCGAATGTTGCGGACGGGAGGGGTACCCTGGCCAGCAGATCCAGGACGTAAGGGGGCAAGACTTCCAGGAGATCCTGTCCGTCCGTTACCATTTGAGCTCCCTGTTTGATCAGATGATTGGGCCCGTAGCTCCCCGCATTCATGACATTCCCCGGAACTGCACACACCTCACAATCCTGCTCCAGAGTCAGGCGGGCCATGATCAAAGAACCTGAACACTCGACTGCTTCCGTGATCAGAGTACCGTAGCACATCCCGCTGATGATTCGATTTCGCACCGGAAAGTTCTGGGGTGCCGGAAAACTGCCACAGGGAAACTCACTGATCACACAGCCCTTATCAACAATCTCTCGGTACAATCGGCGATTTTATCGAGGATAGATGACGTCGACACCATTGCCCAGAACAGCGACGGTCGTCCCGCCCCCCTCAAAAGCGCCGAGATGAGCCTGCGTATCAATGCCCCGGGCCATGGCCGCTCACCACGGAAAGCCCCAGCGGCGAGATTTCCCGGGTGGTTTTCCGGGTCACCTCCCTTCCATAGACCGAGCAGCGACGAGATCCTACCACGGCAACCGAGGGTCGACACAGAACCTCCAGGTTTCCACACCCGTAGAGAATTGGCCGGAGGATCGAAGATCTGCTTCAGGAGGTGCAGGTACTCCTTATTAAAGACCGATAAAATCCAGATTCCCTGCCTGGAGGTGTTCTGAATGGCCTGATCTGCAGCCCGCCCGGCCTCACCACTGGAAATAAAAGTACACATCTCCCGGGAAAGAAAACTCGGGCCCACCTGACCGGGAGGAAATCTCAACAGCTCCTTGAGCTTTCGGTACTGAGGTACAAACTGGTTGAGACAGCGCATACCCAACCCAGGCACCAGGCTCAGCACAAGACAGGCATAGGTTTCTTCTTTCACCTCACTCACTAAAACGGACGGACAGGAAAAAACAGGAAGTGTTTTTTGGTTTCTTCGTTTTTTCGTTTTTTCGTAGGGGTGCACGGACGACCGCTCCGCGGCCTGGTGCTGTGGTGCTGTCATGCCGGAATCGGCCCACTGAGGCGGCTCCCACGCTCCCGGACCCGAGGGAGGAGCCAGAAGAAAGAAGTGTAGGGGCGCACAGACGAACGCCCGGTCTGTTGGTCGGTGGTCCTATAGTGGCGACGTGCGGTATGCTGTGTCCTTGTCAGTTGTCAGTTGTCAGCAGTCAGTTTTTACCATGAAACTCAAGGTATCTTTCATCGAGTACTTGAACTCCGTGCCCCTGGGATGGGGTTTTCTTCACGGTCCTGATCGGGGTGCCCTCGACATCCTCTTTGACGTTCCCGCTGAATGCGCCCGTCACCTCCGGACAGGAGAAGCGGATATTGGACTGATCCCGGTGATCGAATATCAGAGAATACCCGATCTCCTGGTTCTCCCCGACATCGCCATCGCCTCCAAACGAGAGGTCAAAAGCGTTCTTTTCGTCAGCAAGGTTCCGCTCGCCCAAGTCAAGCGTGTGGCCGTGGATCGCTCAAGCCGAACCTCGGTGGCCCTCCTGAAGATCCTGCTCTACAAGTTTCATGGGCTCGAATCCATTACCTTCGAGGAAGAGTCGCCCGATCCCGACAAGATGCTCGAGCTATACGATGCCGCTTTGATCATCGGTAACCCCGCCTTGAAGGTGGCGCGAGGAGGACTGCACATCCATGACCTGGCCGGCGAATGGAACCGCTTTACGGGACTTCCCTTTGTTTTTGCCTGCTGGGCGGTGCGGGCGGATGCGGATCTGGGGAAACAACAGGAGATCTTCTATCAGTCCAGGGATCTGGGACTCCAGCAAGTCGACTTGATCGCTCGTATCTATTCTCAAAAACTGGCGGTTCCGGAACAGGAAATACGCAGCTACATCCTGGAGAATCTCAACTATTCGCTGGATGAGGCCAACCTGCGCGGTCTGGAGACCTTTTATGAGGCGGCCGCCGAGCTGGGACTGATCTCCTCTCCCCGGCCCCTGAAGTTCTATCCGGAAATCACCTAGAGGGCCTATACGATGCCTGTAAAACCGGGTCTGGAGGTGCTCCTTGAGGATCAGCTGGACCTGATCCAGGATCAAAGAGTGGGCATCGTTGTCCACCCCGCCTCCGTCAATGCACGGCTCGAGCCTACCGGGGATCTCCTTTTCAATCATCCCGGAGTTAACCTGACAACCATCTTGGGCCCCCAGCACGGTATCCAGGGAGAGACCCAGGACAACATGATCGAATGGGAAGGCTTCCGCGATCCCGCCACTGAGCTTCCCGTCTACAGCCTGTACGGAAAGACCCGAAGCCCCACCCGGGAGATGTTAAAGAATGTCGACGTGGTGGTTTTCGATCTGCAGGACGTGGGGGCTCGCTACTACACCTATATCCACACCCTGGCACTTGTCATGAGAGCCTGCCGGGAACATGGAAAATCGCTGGTGGTTCTGGATCGCCCCAATCCCATCAACGGAGTCGACACCGAGGGGACGGTACTGGATCCCGAATTCAGTTCGTTTGTGGGCCTTTACCCCCTGGCCATGCGTCACGGAATGACGGTCGGGGAACTGGCTCTTTACTTCAACCGTGAATTTCAGATTGACTGCCGACTCGAGATCGTCAAGATGCAGGGCTGGACCCGGGACATGTTCTTCTCGGACACCCGGCTCCCCTGGGTGCTGCCCTCCCCCAACATGCCAACCCTCGAGACCGCCCTCGTATATCCCGGCCTGTGCCTGCTGGAAGGCACCAATGTCTCCGAAGGCCGAGGAACCACCCGGCCCTTCGAGCTCAGCGGTGCACCCTGGATCACACCCGCCAGGATGGTCGAGCAACTCGATCGATTGGACCAGCCCGGAGTGGTGTTTCGTCCGGTTCACTTCACCCCGACCTTTCACAAATGGGCCGGGGAGAGCATCGGGGGCGTCCAGATCCACGTTTCGGATCGAGCGGCCTTCCGGCCCGTTCTGACCGGCCTGGCACTGCTGACGCTGTACCGGAAGGCGGGGGAAGGCCGGTTTGCCTGGAAGAGTCCCCCCTACGAGTACGAAGAAGAAAAACCCCCCATCGACATTCTCTGCGGGACCGACCGGATCCGGCAGCTCATCGAAGCAGAGGCCGGCCTGGATGAGCTTCAAGATTCCTGGAGGACCGGACTCGAGGAGTTTCTGGAGATTCGTCGAGGGTATCTGTTGTATTGAACCGGACTCCAACGGGCCAACTATTCAGGGCGGGGCGGCGCTGGGCTGACTGGATCAGGGCGCCTTCATCCCCCGCCGCAGGCCCTTGAAGCGAGGGTCGTCTGTGAGCAAGAGCCAGGAGAGATTCTTGACTTCTCCCGGCTTCGGGAGGGTGTACAACATCAGGTCAGGCGTGGTGGCGCATACCCCCCGGGAACATTCGAATGACTGCCGACTCGGGAGGTATTCAGGCATTCTGATTGCTAGGGTGTCGGTATGGACCACGATGAAGTTGTCGCTCCTCATTGCTGAAAACAATAGAGGCGGAAGGAATTCTGGCAACCCGCGATGCCAAGGTCGGTCCATTCGAAGAAGTCTGGGGTGGCCCCGGAGCCTGGATACTCGGTGAGCTCATGACTACCAGTGAAGGAATCAGCGTCAAAACTCCAGTCAACACAGGTAAATATGAGGTTGCCATGTTTAGAGCCTCCGTTCACCGTAGTGTTGGTCCAAACTCCATCAGGGAAGGAGATTGGCGTGCCTGTCGCGTCAATTTTAATAGCGGCGTCTAAAATTGCGTCTGGGCCGGTGAGGTCCTCGAAGTCCGTAGCGATTTGCGTACCATCGGGCAAGATGTACGGGGCGGGGGACGGGACGAAGCGACGGAAGGGGTCGGCTGTGTCCGTCGGGTTGATGCCGGCAGGGCTGTTGCCATTAGAATCCGACAACCACGCCAGGTAGGTTCCCTCTGGCACTATTTGTTATATTTAAGAGTGTAGGGGCGCACGGCGTGCGCCCTCGAAGCAACTGACGACTGGCAAGAGAAAGAAGAGCGATGGCGATAGAAACCGAGGTTAAGGTGCGCATCGCACGGAAGGACCTGGACTCGATTCGCGCTCGTCTGAACGAACTTGGAGCTTCCTGTCGGGCACCCCGGCAAAAAGAGGACAACTGGCTCTTCGATTTTTGCGATCATAACCTGCGAGCTGCTGGATGTGCCATTCGTTTTCGCGTTTACGGGAACGAGACCTCCCTGACCTTCAAGGGAAAGGTCCAGGGTGACCCCCGCTTCAAGAAAAGAGATGAGCTGGAGAGCAGCGTAAACGATCCTGACAAGATCAAGAGCATCCTGCACCAGCTCGGGATGAGTGTTTGCTTCACCTACTCCAAGTTCCGGGAGATCTACCAGCTTCCCGTCAATCAAGGGCATATCGAAGTCTGCCTGGACGAAACACCGGTGGGCACCTTTGCGGAGATCGAAGGACCCGAAGCGGAGATCGAAATTCTCGCCGCTCGCTTCGGTTGGACCCCGGAGTCTTTTATTTGCACAAACTACGTGGAGATGTATGAAGAAGCCGGGCACCTAACAACTGACAACTGACAACTGACAGTGAAGATGGTATCGAAACGCCGGAAACTGGGAAACAGGGGCGAAGCAACCACTAACCACCGATCTATTCTGGACTCTGGATTCTGGATTCTGGATTCTTCTTTTCAACCATGAAGGGCATGATTCTGGCAGCCGGATTGGGGACGCGCCTTTATCCCCTGACTGCCTTCCGTGCCAAACCGGCGGTTCCCTTTCTCAATCGTCCCCTGGTTCAGTACGCATGTGACCTCCTGCTGGACGCCCATCTCACGGAGATCGTCATCAACTCCCATCATCTGCCCGAATCCGTCCGCCAGTCCCTGGAGACCGAGGCTGGTGCCAAGGGGCCTCAGATCACCTTCTCTCATGAGGAGCAGATTCTGGGAACGGCCGGGGCTATCGGCAAGGTCCGAAACTTTCTACAGGGTGACACCTTTGTCGTGTGCAACGGCAAGATCTACTTCGAGCAGGAACTGGAGCCAGTCATTCGTTTCCACCACGACCACAACAACCTGGTCACACTGGTTGTGGTTCCCCACTCCTGGCAGGACTCCTATGCTTCAGTACGGGTGGATGATCAAAACAACATCACCGGTTTTCAACCGGAAAGCCCGGGACACCCCTTCGTCTTTACCGGAGTTCACGTCCTGGACCCACAAGTTCTCGAATTCATCCCTGAAGGCCCCTCCGAGACGGTCAACCAGCTTTATCCGCGACTGATTCAGGAGGGTTACCGCGTCCAGGGCTTTGTGAGCGACGCCTACTGGTGCGAATGCAGTTCCGCCGGGGACTACCTGTCCAGATCGCTGGAGGTATTAAGGAGACGAAACCTGGCCAATCTAGTGGGACCTGAGGCGGAATCCTCTTGTGAGGCCGTTATTGCAGCCCCTTCCGTTCACATTGAGGGGGGCTGTCTCTTGAAAAACTCCATTCTCTGGGATGACGTGAGGGTCGGGAAGGGCTCCGCTCTGAGTCGGGTGATCGTGACACAAGGAGTCTTCTTGAGGCCCAACACCCGGATTGAGAACGCCGTTGTCACAACTCAATCAAAGAAGCTGGATCACGCTTCGATAGTGGGACAACCGGTTGAGGACTATTGCATCTTCCCGTTATGAGCGATTCCACCGGGATCTTGAAACGCCTGGCTGAATTCCTGCAGGAGGAGTTCCCTCGATCGTACCACCCTGAAAACGTCACCCGGCTGCAGGGAGACGCTTCGACTCGCCGCTACTTCCGATACCGCCAAAACGATCAATCCTTCATCCTGGCCGTCTACCCGGATCGGTTCGATTCCGAGGATTTCACCTATCGGCAAGTCCACGACCTTCTTCAGGAGATCGCTCTTCCCGTGCCGAGGATCATTACCCTGGATCCGGAACGGGGCATCGTGCTTCAAGAAGATCTGGGAGACGAGTCACTTCAACAAAGGCTCTTGAAGGCCGATGCCACCCAGAGACGGCGCCTGTTCTCGTCCGCCATCGATCACATCGTCGTGATCCAGCGCGAAGGAACTAAAGCCATGAGATCTGAAACCGAGGCTTCGCGATTGGCCTTTGACCAGGAAAAATTCAACTGGGAGCTCCTCTTTTTTCGACGTCACTACCTAGAAGACCACCGCCGATTGAACCAGGTTGACGAAAACCAGCTGGAGACGGAGTTTGAACGACTCAGCGCGGAGCTGGCCGGTCTTCCTCGCTGCCTGTGCCATCGCGATTATCAGGTCCGCAACCTCATGATCAAGGACAACACCCTTTACATCACTGACTTTCAAGACGCCCGCCGAGGTCCCTTCTGCTACGATCTGGTTTCTCTGTTGCAGGACTCCATCGAGTTGGAGAAGGAAGAGGTTGAAGGCTTCCAGGATTACTACCTCGATCAGGGAGTATTTCCCGACAAGCCCCAGGAATTTAGACGCCAGTTCCAGCTGATCTCCATTCAACGCCTGCTCAAGGCGTTAGGGACCTATGGTTACCAGATCGCTGTCTCCGGCAACGACATCTATCGACAGTATGTCCCCGGATCACTTCAGCGCGCACTGGTCTCCTTGCAATCCATTCCGGAATTTCCTTATATTCAGTCCATTATCGAGAACGAACTGGAACAGTAGGTAGTTCTTTTGTTTTTTCGTTTTTTTTCGTTCTTTCGTACGGATGTGCTTTTCCGTTAGATTATGCTGTTGTGGTGAAATGGTGCTGTCCCACAGGAGAAATCCGGCACAGAGCTCAGTACGAGCTAACATAGAGACAAAAAAACCAAAGAACAAAGAAACAAACAAACGAAAGAACGAAACCATGCCCCAAGTCTACGTCGAAGATATTGCCCAGCATGTGGGTCAGGAAATCACCCTGAAGGGATGGCTCTACAACAAGACCGACAAAGGGAAACTGCGGTTTCTTCTGATTCGTGACGGCACGGGAGTCCTGCAGGCGGTGGTCTTTCAAAAAAACGTTTCTCCTGAGGTCTTTGAAGCCACCGATACCCTCACCCAGGAATCCTCCCTTTCGGTCACCGGAGAAATCAGGCCGGACGACCGGGCGATCGGTGGATTCGAGATGGACGTCACCCATCTCGAGGTGGTGCAGGTGGCGGAGTCCTATCCCATTACTCCCAAAGAGCATGGGACTTCATTCCTCATGGACAACCGGCATCTGTGGCTGCGTTCTTCCCGCCAGCATCAGATCATGCGCATCCGAAGCGAGATCGTGAAAGCCTGCCGAGATTTCCTGGACAATCACGGTTTCATTCTGGCGGACACGCCCATTATCACACCGGCTGCCTGTGAGGGCACCACCACCCTTTTTGAACTGGACTACTTTGAAGAAAAGGCCTATCTCACCCAGAGCGGACAACTCTATAACGAAGCCGCCTGTATGTCGGTCGGCAAGACCTACTGCTTCGGCCCCACTTTCCGGGCTGAGAAATCCAAGACACGCCGCCACTTGATGGAGTTCTGGATGATCGAGCCGGAGGTGGCCTATGCCGAGCTGGACGACATCATGGAACTGGCTGAGCAGTACCTCACATACATTACCCAGCGAGTGCTGGAAAAGAGAAAAGAGGAGCTGAAAGCCCTGGAACGGGACACCAGTTGGCTGGAGAAGGTCGAGCCTCCCTTTCCACGCATCAGCTACTGCGAAGCCTTCGACATTCTGAAAGAAGAGGGCTCCCAAACCCCACCTGGTTCCGATTTCGGGGGCACTGACGAGACCCTGATCTCCAAGCGCTTTGACCGGCCCGTGATCGTTCACCGCTATCCCAGGGCCATCAAGGCCTTTTACATGGAGCCCGATCCCGACGATCCGGAACTGGCCCTGTGCATGGATATCCTGGCACCGGAGGGCTACGGAGAAATCGTGGGAGGCAGCCAGCGAATCCACGATCATGACCTGCTGCTGGAACGCATCCAGGAGCACAACCTTCCCGTCGAGTCCTTCCAGTGGTATCTGGACCTGCGCAAGTATGGAAGCGTCCCTCATTCCGGATTCGGAATGGGCATCGAACGTGTGGTGGCCTGGCTCTGTGGCATCGAACACGTTCGTGAAACCATCGCCTTCCCCCGGATGCTCCATCGAATGTACCCCTGAGCAACTGACACCTAACAGCTGACAAAATCAAGCCAAACCTATTGTCGCATTTTTGGATTCTCAGTCGTTATAGTTTGTATGAGCTACGAGAAATCGACCATTTATTAGCTTGGATTCCGGCTGGCTGTCGACACCGAGCAGCTCTGTCGCAGTTTTCCTAAACAGGAACAATACTGTCTGGCGCGTCAACTTCGTAACTCCAGCCGCTCCATCGTTGCCAATTATGTGGAAGGCTATGTTCGACAAGGTCTTTCTGAAGCCAATCACAGGCGATTCATGGTATACAGTCAGGGTAATTGCGATGAAACCAAATACTGGTTAAAACTTACAAAAGCCTTGGACATTGCCCAAGCGGAACAAATCGACAATTTATTAGGCGGATACCAACAGCTTGGAAGGATCATCTACAGTATCCTTTAAAAAAAAACTTTGCCGTGAGTTGTCAGCTGTCAGAACCTTAGCGCAACTTATAGCAGCGCTAAGTTTCTGCTATCATCGACGCTTCATGGAAACACGTATCTTACGGGGCAAAAAGGTGGCCGAGGCCATCAAAGCGGAAGTGACCGAAGAGCTTCAGGAACTGGCCAAAAAGGATCTGATTCCCGGTCTGGCAACCGTCCTGGTGGGGGAGGATCCAGCCTCTGAGATTTACGTCCGCAGCAAGGCCCGTACCT
>JAYZBY010000072.1:0-6795 GCA_036338555.1 Acidobacteriota bacterium
GAAAAGCGGCTGGTGGAAGCCGGGGAGAAATCTGCCAGCCAGGATCTGGTGCTGGCATCCACCCTGGCTGAGGGAGCAAGAACTTCTCTGATGCAGGTGGCCCACCAGGTGACCTCCGATTTAGTTTCGACCGAAACCCAGAATCTCCTCTCAGAACTCTTCGATGAACTCAGCAACCTCCTGCACGGTGTGTACCTGATCGGCGAGCTCGGTTCCCAGGCACGAAGGGTTCTCGAGTCCTATGCTGAGCGTGCCGGTGCGATCATCATGGCCCAGGCTTTAAAAGAAAAGGGAGTCCAGGCTCAGGCCGTCTGCGGCCGACAAATTTACCTGGCCAACAATCCTCAAACTCCGGAAAGGTTTCATGAAAAACTCCTCGCCGATTTCCAGCATGAGATCTCGATGCTTTCCCAGGATGGAATCATTTCGGTCATACCCGCCTCGCTGCGTCCCTTAGCCATACAGAAATGATCGAAAAGGTGGTCTCGGGAGGCCAAACCGGAGTGGACCGGGCCGCGCTGGACACGGCGCTGGACCTTGAGATCTACTGCGGTGGATGGTGTCCCAAGGGTCGGCGGGCCGAGGATGGTCCCCTGGATGCCCTTTATTCTCTCCAGGAAACCCCTTCATCCAGGTATCCTCAACGAACCGAATGGAATGTGAGAGATTCGGACGGAACGTTGGTCTTGTATCGAAAGCTCCTGACCGGAGGCAGTGCCTACACGACGGAACTGGCCAAACAATACGACCGCCCCTGCCTGGTTCTGGATTTATCCGCTCATCCCACTCGAGAGACCGTTTGGAAATGGATCAACCGGCATCAGATTCACATTTTAAACGTGGCGGGATCAAGGGAGAGTGGTAACCCGGGCATCTATCAGGAGGCCTGCAAATTGCTTCGTTTGGTCCTCTCAGGGTAGCCCCCATCAAAAACAATTTTGCCAAAACCTCCCATGGATGAGTCAATTCGGTGAAAAACTTTCAGACGCACCTGGCATCATTAACCATAGAAAGCGTTATCAAGGGTGTAGCCATGAAAGAGGAACCCAAGAAAAAGAGCAACGTCAAGGCATCGAAGGTTGAGAAAAAGGCACCTGTTAAGTGGGAATTGACCAAGCAGGATACGGCGTTTCTCCGATCCTGCAGCATCCGTCCCGATTAGTGCCTTTTTGGTCAGGAAGGTCTAGTTGGGAACAACCGGTCGAAATTGCCGCTGAGAAATTTTGCCTTGATGGTGTCATCCGCGCCGATGCTGTCTAAAACAGCCATCTGAGACTCCCAGACAGGGTGCTGCCAGCCCCGGGGAAAAAACGAAGAGTCCGATCCAAACATCAGTCTGTCCGGCCCCACCACTTCCAATGCCTGGCGGAACACATCCTCAAGCGTCAGCGAAGGTACATACTTGATCCAGCTGTTGGAACTGGAGGAGTCCAGATAGACGTTGGGACAAAGATCCGCCAGCATGAGTGTCTCTCGGAAAAGCCCTGCTCCAAAATGGGGGATAATGATGGGCAACTTTGGATAACTCAGGGCGACCGAATGAAGATCCAGGGGATTGGACAGGCGCATGGCAAATCGACTGGGCAGATCCAATTTCTTTCTCACGCCGACCGAAAGCACTCCACAATGGACGAAAACCACTGCATCATCCAGGGAGGCTGCGGTTTCAAAGACGTCCAGAGCCCGGTCTTCATACATGTGAAACTGATGCATGGCTGGAAACAGACAGATACACCTTAGTCCCAGTTCGCTCACAGCCTGTTGGATTCGCTCTTGGGTCCCCTCCTGGCATGGATTCACCATAAAGAATCCAACCAGGCGTTCCGGATACCGGGCCACGGCTGCAGCGACGGACTCTTCGTCACCCGGGATACTGGCAATCAGCGCAGCTCTGTTGACCTGATTGAGGTCCAGTTCCTGGACCCAACGTTCGGCGAGATCCAGGGGTGCCCCCGGAGTTTCCCAGCCCAGCTGCTGGGTGATCTCACCTACGGGATCCTGTGAGGCCTCCAGATCCTTCTCCCGGGCCAGTTCCCGGAAAAATCGGTGGGAAAAAAAGTGACAGTGGCAATCGTTGATGGGGAAATCAGGGGACATCGGAGGGGGACGTTAGCCCTTCAGAATCTTGACCAGAACCACGGTGATATTGTCCGTTCCACCGTTATTGTTGGCCGCACTGACCAACTGGTCTGCGGATTCTGTGAGCGATTCGCTTTGCAGTAACTGCTCCAGTTCATCGTCGGTCATGGTGTCGGTCAGGCCGTCACTGCAGATCAAAAAGACGGCCTCGGTAGTGAAAGACACGGGGAATACATCCACCTCTACACTGGGCAGAACCCCAAGCGATCGATCCAGTAGGTTTTTTTGAGGATGGTGGTGCATTTGATCCTTGTCGATCAACCCTTGCTTGAAGAGGCGATACACAGGAGAGTGGTCTTCAGTTATCTGGGTAAACTGATCCCCTCGCTTCAAATAGACTCGGCTGTCCCCGACGTGCCCAATCCAGCCCAACCCCGCATCCTCGGGCATGAGCCAGATAGAAGAAACGGTAGTGCCCATTCCCGAATGCTCAGGACTATCCTCCTGATCATTCAGAATCCGGCGATTGGCTTCCTCGATTCCCTCTCCTAGAACCTCTTCGGAAGTCCCGACGGCCTTTGTGACAAGCTCAGTCAAAGTCGACGAGGCCAAACCACTCGCCACCTCCCCTGCCGCATGACCTCCAAGCCCATCACACACTCCGAAAAAGCCCAATTCGGGTGCTTCAATCAAAGAGTCTTCGTTGTTGGTTCTTACCTGCCCCACGTCGGATCGAGCCTGGTACTCATACTCCAAGGCTTCCTTCTGGTATGTTTGCGACTCCATTTTATTCCAAAGAATTTGCCCTACCGTCCCGACGTTTCCGCTTGCTCTAGTATAGTCTAAAAGTCCTGTAAACCATCAAGCATTCGCAAATTGCAATTCACAAGACCGTAACCGATCAGAATCAGGAGCATCCATGCAGCCAATTTTTTCCACAGGGGATGGGTCAGCTGGATTCCACAATAAGGACAATAAGTACTCCGTTCAAGCAGCGTGTAGTGACAATTGGGACAACTTTCCAATTTAACGCGAGACATCGTCCAGCCGCCTCTTTTACTGTATCACCTGCACACCGCATTCGGCGAAAGCAAAATTCAATAGCTGTCCGCCATTGTTGATGATGGCCTCACTGACGGCGGCCTTACGATCATCCGGTACCAAACTCACAAAGCACCCTCCACCGCCCGCACCGCAGATCTTGTTTGCAACTGCCCCCGCCTGCTCCGCCGACTTGAAGATTTTCTCGATCTCCGGAGTGCTCACACCTTCGGCCAGGCCTTTACGATTGTTCCATTCCTCAGCAAGACATTGGGCAAACTGATTGAAATTTTCCCGTTTGAGGCTCTCGTACATGGCAATTGCGGTTTGCCGGATCTTTCCCATCCTGGCCACCGTCTCACCCTCGCCATCGATGTAACGTTTCATGACATTCCAGTTGGTGGAACCCGAGAAGCGCGAGGCTCCTGAGTACCCCAGCAATATCCGGTGTTGAAGTTGATCCTTGAACTGATCCGAGAGTTCCAGTCTTTCCTGCCGGATGCCCTGAAGCTCGAACCACAGGGCATTAAACCCCCCGTAGGCGGCTGGGAAAAAGTCCTGCTTGCCGGTGGGAACCCGAATCGACTGGGTTTCGATATCCGCTCCCAAATCAATGATCTGTCTTCGATCAAAAGGGAGATCCTCCAGCTGGATCAAGGCCGTGCTCAAGCCAACCAGAAGAGAAGAAGATCCTCCCAACCCCGAACCCGCGGGAACCTGGCTCCCGATTCGCACGGTCAGACCACTGGTGGGCTTGTAAAATCTCAAGATGCGCACTACCAGATCAAGCCGAGCATAGGGACCTTCGCTCTTCAACTCGTCCAGGCAGGAAGCTTCCAGGACCAGATTCAGATCTTCGGCTTCGATTCGAATCCCTTCGTCCGACCGCCTTTCCAGTTCCACTTCACTTGACAGGTCAATGGCTGCATTCAGGGTCAATCCACTCCCCTCGAACAGATAAAGCGGGTAGATGTCGAGGGTTCCTCCTGCCAGATCAATCCGAGTCGGCGTCGAAACTTTCACGGCATTCTTCTCTTTTTCTTCACGCCCGAAGGGCGTTTCTCAGCGCGCGAAGCGCGCTTCTCTCTTTCCATTGTTCTAATTATTATTTTCCCATTCTCTTCAATTCTTCCTCGGAGATCTCTTGTACCTTCAACTCTCGGGCCTTCTTGAGTTTGGAGCCCGGCGACTCACCCACCACCACAAAATCGGTCTTGGAGGAAATTGAAAAGATGACCTTGCCGCCGTTTTTCTTGATGTACTCCGCCGCCTGAGGGCGACTCCAGGTCGGCAATTTTCCGGTAATGACAAAGGTCTTTTCCGCAAGGTGCTGTTTCCCTTTGGCCTCTTTTTTCCCGCTGCTAAATTGAAGTCCGGCTTTTCTGAGCCCTTTAATCAAAAACTGATTGGCCCTCTCGTGAAGATAGGCGTAGGCGCTGCTAGCAATCTCAGGTCCGATTCCCTCAATAGAAGCAAGGTCCTCCTCGGAGGCTTTGGTGAGAGCATCGATGTCCCCGAAGTGATCCACAAAGAGCCCGGCAATACGCTCTCCGACATGTCGAATTCCAAGGGCAAAAAGAAGGCGCTCGAAGGGCTGGGACTTACTCTGCTCCAGGCTAGCCAGCAAGTTCTCGATCGACCTGTCCTTAAAGTTGGGCAATTGAGCTAGATCTTTTCGGGTGAGCTGGTACAGGCCCGAAGCATTTTCGATTCGATTCAATTCCAGCAGTTTTTCGAGTGTCTGGGAACCCAGTCCGCGGACATCCATAGCTCCCTGACTCACAAAATGCTTGAGAGCTTCCAGTTCCTGGGCAGGACATTGGCGATTGGTGCAATAGGCCATGGCTTCTCCAGCCTGCCGCCTCACGCTTTTTCCGCAAACGGGACACTTCTTGGGATATCGGAACTCCTTCTCTTTTCCGGTTCGCTTCTCCCTAACCGCTCCCACCACCTGAGGAATGACATCGCCGGCCCGTTTCACCACCACCAGGTCGCCTTCGCGAATATCCTTGCGTCTGATGTCATCCTCGTTGTGCAGTGTTGCGGTACGAATGGTCACTCCACCCACCTGAACAGGCTCCAAAACCGCGTACGGATTCAGCGCTCCACTGCGACCGACGTTGAGCCCGATCTCAATTAGACGAGTTGTGGCGAGTTCACTGGGAAATTTGTAGGAGACAGCCCAGCGGGGATCCCGGCTCACGACTCCCAGTTGGTCCTGATAATCCAGCCGATTGACCTTCACGACGATGCCATCGATCTGGTAGTCCAGTGATTCTCTCTCACCCTGCCAGTGGAGGCAAAAGTCGATCACTCCATCGATCGATTGCTGATGGCGATAGTGGGAATTCACGGGAATACCCCAGTCTTTCAACCGTTTCAGGACCTGAAGCTGGGTATCCAGCTTCATACCCTCCAGATAGCCCACAGAGTAGCCAAAAAAGGACAGTGGGCGCGATGCCGTCTTCCGAGAATCGAGCTGGCGCAGGGCTCCTGCCGTGGCGTTTCGAGGGTTGGCGAAGGGGCTTTCACCGGCGGCCGTGCGCTCCTGGTTGATGCGGTCAAACGCGGATACCGGCAGATAAACCTCTCCCCGGACTTCCATTACCGGCGGCCTGGCCTCAACCTCCCGAAGTTTCAGAGGAATCCCTCCAATCGTCTTGAGATTGGTGGTGACATCCTCCCCAACCTGGCCATTGCCTCGGGTGGCCCCTCTCGTCAAAACCCCTTCCTCGTAAGTGAGGGCAACGGCAACACCATCGATCTTCAGCTCAGTCATGAAGTCGACCTCTTCCGTGTTCAAAAGATGGGTGATCCGCTTGTTGAAGGCGCGCAGTTCCTCATCATCGAAGGCATTGGCCAGGCTCAGCATGGGAGCATGATGTTTCACCTTGTGAAACCGCTCCTGGGGCTCCGCTCCAACCCGCTGACTAGGAGATTCCAGAGAGGCGAGTTCGGGGTATTCCTCCTCTAAGGCGACCAGTTCCCGAAACAAGCGATCATATTCCTGGTCACCGATCTCAGGATCATCCAGTACATGATACTGATTGTTGTGATGCTCAATCTCCTGGCGCAGTTGGGCGGCTCTGCGAGTGGCCCAATCGATGTCTCTACCCACGAAACACGAATATAGCACAGGACTTCCCCCATTCTTTGTCTTGTTTATCAAATCTGCTACCATTGGGTGCAGCTATGAATGCACCTGTGATCACCAAGATAATGTTCACAGTCACCTTTCCTGCTGACATCCGGCCGATTCACGTGCATCCCTTAAAACTTCATTCCCTTGCCAAGCATCAGCTTCCCGACGTGGAAGTCATCGATACGATAGAGCACCTTTTTGGCTGTCAACATTGCTTTGAGCAATATCGGTTTATTCGGACCTCTTACCACGCTTCTCTGTAGTGCCAATAAACCCCATTCACCTGGACCTGGATGCCTTCCGCTACCTGCGGGAGAGGAGATTCTGGGTCGATTTGTGGAAGGAGATCGCTCGTGACGACTGTTGGGGAATGGCCGCACGTCTCAGCTTTTACTTCATATCTAGCCTTTTTTCCGTTCCTGATTTTCGTCAGTGCGCTGATCGGGTTCGTTCCCGTTGACCCGGAATTCCTGAGCAAGATCCTGTTGGAGATGGAGACTTTCCTTCCCGAGAGAACCTATACCTGGTTTAGG
>JAYZBY010000073.1:0-34895 GCA_036338555.1 Acidobacteriota bacterium
AACATACCAGGGCCAGTTTCCAATTCAGCCACAGCATGACCAGAACAATGCCGCCCAGGGAAAAAATGTCTCCAAAAATGCTGACGACTCCCGCCGTGAACAGTTCATTGAGAACATCCACGTCGGTGGTCATTCTTGTGAGCAAGCGTCCCACCGGATTCTGATCGAAGTACTTCATGTGAAGTCTCTGAACATGGGAAAAAATCTCCATGCGAAGGTCGAACATGATCTTTTGTCCGGTCCAGTTCATCAGGTACATTTGCACAAAGGAGAGTCCGAACTGAACTACCAGGACCAGCAGGTAGATCAGTGCAATCGAAGTCAGACCCTTGGCCTCGCCGGTGGTGACGTAGCGGTCGATTGCCACCAGCGTCAGGTAGGGCCCGATCAGCCGAAGACCTGAGACCATTACCAACAGGAGGATGGAGGCCCCGACCACCCGCCGATAGGGGTATAGGTAGGTGAGCAACCTGCGGGCAAGCCGGCCGTCGTAGGCCTTACCCAGTATTTCTTCTTCGTGATACTGGTTCATTCCACACCCAGCTCTTCCTTGAGCAGCTGCTTTTCATAGAGGTTGGCATAAGATCCCCCTGCCTCGAGAAGTTCCCGGTGGGTGCCCCTTTCCACGATGGCCCCCTGATCCAGTACGAGAATCTGATCCGCCATCTTGACGGTCGAGATTCGGTGAGAAATCAAGATGACCGTGCGGTTGGTCAGTTCCCCGGTGAGTTTTTCAAGGATGCGCTCCTCCGTATGAGTGTCAACACTGGAGAGGGCATCATCCAGGATCAGGATCTGTGGATCCACCAAAAGGGCCCGACTAATGGCAATCCGTTGCTTTTGTCCTCCTGATAAGGTGATGCCGCGTTCTCCCACAAAGGTCTTGAACTGCTTGGGAAAGTCCTGAATATCAGGCCAGATATTGCTCACCTTGGAGCTCTCTTCGATCGACTTGAAACTGACATCCGGTCGGCCAAAGGCGATATTCTGCTCCACCGTCTCGGAGAAGAGGAAGGTTTCCTGAGGGACATAGCCAATACTTCTCCTCAAGGTCTCCAGCGGGATATCGTTGATATCCACGTCATCAACAGATACCGTCCCTCGGGGAACGCGATAGAGACGGGAAATCAAGTCCACGAAGGTGGACTTTCCGCTACCGGTTTTGCCCACAATGGCCAGGGTCTGGCCGGCACGGACATCCACGTTGATGCCTTTGAGGACCGGAGTCCCGTTATAGGAGAAGGTGAGGTCCTTGATTCGGATATTCCCCTTGAGTTCGGAAATGGGCTGGGTCTGCTCATCTCTGATCTCGGACTGGGACTGGAAGATTTCGTTGATTCGTCCCATGGAAGCGGAACCTCGTTCGAAAATGTTAATCACCCAGCCCAGGGCGATGGTGGGCCAGGTCAGCATGGCCAGGTAAGCCATGAAGGCGACAAAATCGCCGACCGAAATGGAACCCGCGATGACCTGGTGCCCACCGTACCAGAGCAAGCCAACTGCGGAGAGCCCCAGAAGAAAAGTGAGTAGGGGGTTGAAGATTCCCCACACCTTGACCAGAGAGAGATTTCGATTCACATATTCTTCGTTGGCTTGACGAAATCGTTCGATGAAAGGTTCTTCCTGGTTGTAGGCCTTGACCACACGGACTCCGGAAACATTCTCCTGGGCCAGGGTGGTCAGTACTGAAAACTGTTCCTGTATTTTCTCGAATCTCTTGTGGATTTGCTTACCGAAGAATTTGGCCGAAAAACTGACTGCCAGCAGAGGAATCAGGGTCAGGATGGCCAGGCTGAAATTGATCGTGACAAGGATGCCAATCGTCAAGACGGCCGTGAAGAGAGTGTTCATGGAGTACATAATTCCGGGCCCCAGAACCATGCGGACGGCGTTCAGATCGTTGGTTGCCCGGGACATGATGTCGCCGGTGGGATGACGATGATAGTAGCTTTTGGAGAGCGTTTGCAGGTGTGCGAACAAGTCGTTGCGAAGATCGTACTCGATGTCCCTGGAGGCTCCGATCAGGATTCGGCGCATCAGGAATCGGAAGATGCCTTCCACCGCACTCACCCCAATCATCAGGGCGGCGTAAAAAAAAAGGATGTCTCGGGTCACCTCCTGAAAAAGATGATCGATGGCATTGCGTAGGATCCAGGGAGAGATTACCGCAGCGAGGTTGGTCGTCAACACCATGGCGGTCCCCACGACTATGGCCTTTTGGTGTCTTTGGAGGTAGGGGATCAGGCTGAACAGCTGTTGTTGACGGGGGGCCAACCAGGGTGCCCAGGTCTTGGATTCAACCCTAGTCAACGTCGAATCCTTGGACGTGAGGAATTCTCACTCCTTCTTCGGACTGAAACGTGACCTGGTATCCATACAGAAATGGGGATTTTTCGGTATACCGGATGGAGAAAGACCCGGCGGACTCCGCTGACAGAGGATCGGGTTCCACAGCCACTGGTACTTGATCCAACAGTTCTCGTTCAGATCTCCAAATCTGAACCAGTGCCCGTAAACCTTCAATCGGTTCCTGACTCTGATTCCAGACCTCCCCCTGCAGCGAAAAACCCTCATGGAAGCGTTCGTAGGTTAGAAACGTCAATCTCAGTGGGGTGCTGCTCTCGATATCTGAGTTGGCGAAGTTGCTCAAAGGGGAAAATGGGGTAAATCCGATCACCAGAAAACAGATCAGAGAGAGAAAAAAAGACAGCACAAGCGCCTGGACCACCATCGGCAATCGATTGGACAGCTGGAAGGAGGCATAAGGCGAACTCTCGAGTTTTGTGCCCGTGATGTCCTGTTCATATTTTTCGTCGAATTCTCTACTGAAGTAATCAGACAATTTCTCCTGGCGTGCTCGTAAGCGCAGGGCAATGAAAGTCAGGGAAACTATGAAGACCACTAAAAAGGTCCACAGCGATATCCTGAATGATTGGTCCAGGATTTGAACGGTGTGCTCGTTCATCGTCGCTCCCCTACGGTATTCGCTCGGGACCGATGATTTTGGGGATTCGTTCCACTGGGGTTGGAAGGAAAACCGGATCCTTGTCCCGGTAGCCTTTTTTCGGTTCCGGTAGGTTAAACGCCTCTCCAAAGAGGGACTTTCCGAACTGGGTCAGCAATTCCGTTTCCAACTTTCCATTCGTCTCGATTTTGATCCAATCCTCTGTGCCCAGGAACTCGCGTTTGAGAGCTTCGATGTTGGTGTAAACGATGAGGACTGTTTCCCGCTCCCCGATCAACTCCACTAAGATTTCGTACTGATATTGTACGCGGATCCATTCCCCGTCCACCAGCTTCGGGGTTTCACCGATCTTGCTGATGTGGCTTTCCGTCAGGGGGCCGGAACTGTACTCACGAAAGCTGCTCAGAATCAGACCCTGTCCGCGGTCCTGACTCAGAATTTCGAAATCATTCTCCATGAGGGTCAGGAGTATTCCACTCCAGGCCGCCTCGAAGGGAATGTCCAGCCGCAGAGGCGGGGGAATGACTTTTTCCTGGGCTAAAAGGGCTCTCTCTGTGGGCAGGACCAGAAGAGTTACAAGCAGTCCAAGGTGTTTCCAACCGATCACTGACCTAGTTTATCATTCTCAACTCGGAGAGGGGATGGTTAGTGTATTCAGGGGCGCACGGCCGTGCGCCCTCCTTAGTTTCACAGTTATTGCTGTGGGCGCAATCAGTGCGCCCCTACAACAGGCTGCAGGAGATCGTGCCAACCTGGAACGTGAAACGTGGAACCTGGAACGTGAACCGCGCTGGTCAAAGACCAGCGGCCGAGGCGCCTCCCACACTCCGGACCCTTCATTCTGGATTCTGATTTCCTCCTTATGCCTCCTTCCGGTCATCCGGTCAGGGGTCAGGGGTTCCTCCCTATCTCTGGTACTTCTCGACGGCTCGGTTGTGGTCCCGATAGTTGTTCGAGAAGAAGTGGGATCCATCGTTGGTTGACACGAAATAGAGGTAGTCGACATCGGCCGGGTAGAGTGCAGCTTCGATGGATTCGAGGCCCGGGTTGGCAATCGGCCCGGGCGGCAATCCGGGATAAAGATAGGTATTGTAGGGAGAATCCAGATCGAGATCACTCTGATTGATGACACCGTCGAATTCCTTGACCAGCTTGACCGCATAAATCACGGTTGGATCACAGGCCAGCTTCAGGTTCTGTCGTAGGCGATTGTGGAACACTGCGGAAACCAGGGGACGTTCCTGACCCAGTGAGGTCTCTTTCTCGATTAATGACGCCAGGGTGACAACCTCACGAATCGAGAGGCCCAGTTCCTGGGCTCGTTGGGAGTACTCCGGAGTCCAGGTCCCATAAAAGGAGTCGACCATCGACCGGACAATCTCCTTTTCTCCCACGCCGCGAGGGAAAAAATAAGTTTCGGGAAAAAGATATCCTTCCAGGTTTTGGTCAGCCACGGGATCCCAATCACGAATTAAGTCGATTCCCATCATGCCCTGTAGGAACTTCTCTTCATCTCCGAATCCCTGTTCCGCCAGACGTTCGGCTATGTCATCCAGCGTCAAGCCTTCGGGAATCGTGACTCGATAATGGTGGACCTGGCCTAGGCGAAGGGTTTCGAGCACCGCGGACAGGTTTTTGGGTCCCTCAAATAGGTATTCCCCGGCTTTCAGTGAGGATGTCTCTGAGGCCAATCGGACATACCACTGGAAGATGGAAGAAGATCGGATGATGCCCTGGGAATTGAGTGTCTCAGCAATCTGGCGAAGCGTCCATCCTTGTTCAATGAGGACGGTGCGAGAAGACTCCGGGTAGCCTTGATAGGACCGGTGAATCTGGGCGAAGAACCACAGCAGCACGACGGAAATGGCCAGGGTTGCCAGACCGGCTGTCAGGGCAAGGCCCTTCAAGGATTGAATCCTTTCTTTTACTGGGACTCTTCCAAATGCCACTGTAGGATCACCGCCGCCGAAAACTCATTACGTTTCTTACGCCGTTCGGCTAAACTCAGGCCCGCTTCAGCCATCAGTTCTTCAGCATGTTTGGTGGACAGACGCTCCTCCGCCCATTCAATGGGTACCTCAGAGACTGTTTCCAAATACTCGACGAGAGGCTCAATGAAGTCGAGCGTATCACTCCTTTCTCCCCCCAGGTGTCTGGGCATGCCGACGATCAACTTGTCCACTTGTTGTTCAACCATGAGTTGGCAAATCATTTGAGCATCCGCACGGATCGTTTCTCGGGCCAGAGTTGTCAAAGGACGAACGGTAATCTTCCAGGGATCGGTAACGGCTACGCCGATTGTTTTCGAACCCACATCCAAGGACATCATCCGAGTCATAAAAAAAGCTGGAAAACGCCAATTTATCGCACTTTTTGCATTGTTGCGTCACCCACCCTGAGCTATAATCATACCGTGTCCTAGGCTTGAGGTTTAGCAAAAGTCGTGTTTAGCAAAACAAAAATCAGCATCATTTTACTCTCCTCGTTATTCGTTGCCTACGGTTTGGTGGGGGGGCTGTTGGAAAGAGTGTCGGCAGGGGATGATGCTTACAAGGGTTTAAGAGTTTTCACCGACGTTCTCAATAAGGTCAGGGAGAACTACGTGGAGCAGCCTGATTTGGAACGCGCCATGCGGGGCGGACTGCACGGGATGATGGAGGCGTTGGATCCCTATTCCAGTTTGGTGGATGGAGAGGTATATCGGAGGATGGAAGAGGCCAAGGCTGATAAGACAGCCGATCCGGGGATCGTTCTATCCCGCCGCTATGGTTATGCCTATGTCGTGTCGACGGTTCCAGGGAGTGCCGCCCACGCGGGAGGGGTGCAAACCGGAGATTTGCTGGAGACCATCGACGGTCAGATGACCGCTGAAATGAGTCTGTGGGAAGCGAGAAAGCTATTGGTTGGAGACAAGGGAAGTTCGGTCAGCCTCCGTGTAATTCGGGCTCGGAGGTCGATTCCCGCTCCCATGGAACTGGTGCGAGAGGAAATGGAATTACCCGAAGTATCCGCCCGAATGGTTGAGGATGGAATCGGAGCGCTCACCATTCCACACTTTCAGGAAGGCGTGACCAAAGACGTCTCTGCAAAGCTGAAGATGCTGTTATCCTCCGGTTTGGAGGGATTGATCGTGGATGTGCGAGGAACGGCGACGGGAATCCTGGAAGAAGCGGTTCAGGTCAGTGATCTGTTCTTGCCCCTGGACGCAATGATTGTTTCAGTAGGAGGACGTAGCGGTGATAGATCCGACTTTTTGTCCACCACGGAACCCTTGCTTTCGGACATTCGGATTGTACTCTTGATTGATGGCGGCACCAGCGGAGCGGCGGAAGTCTTTGCGGGGGCTTTGAAGGATCATGCCATTGGTGAAACAGTGGGTGAGCGAACCGATGGACAAGGGTCTGTACAGACATTGTTCACCCTGGAAGATGGTTCAATCCTTGAGATTTTGACGCAGCTGTATTATCGCTCCTCAGGTAAACCGGTCCAGGGTAGAAAGCAAAAAGATTCTGGAATCGCACCCGAGGTGCAATCTCCCAGTCCCGATTTAGTTACCAGCTTCTATTTCGAAAATGCCGGCGATGACCCTGAAGCGACTCTGGGGGGAGATTTTTATCAGGAGCTCAACCAAGCCATTCGGGAAGCACAATTCGAAGAGGGTCTCAACCAGATTCGAGGCCAATTGCTGATGGAGGCCGCTTAAATTCTTTTTTTACTAACCCTGTTAAACCCTAAGGAGGAGAGATGAACAAAGGTGAGTTAATTCAGGCAGTTGCGAACGATGCGAATATCACGAAGGCCCAGGCTCAAGAGGCTATGGACGCTTTTGTGAGCAATGTGAAAAAGGCTCTCAAGAGTGGGGATAAGGTCACTCTCGTCGGTTTCGGAACTTTTTCAGCCTCCACACGAGCGGCGCGTATGGGAAGAAACCCTCAGACCGGCCAACCCATCCAAATTCCTCAGAGAAGGGTCGCCAAATTCTCCGCCGGCAAGGCTCTCAAAGCCGCCATTTAGGGTCTAGTCCAACTACCATCTTCCGGCATTCTGACGTCTTGACTGCTGAAGGTTGAATCGAACACATGAGGGGTTTAGCCCATCTGTCGTCCGTTTTCGTGTAAGGCAGAGTTTTGTTGTGCAGGCGATGGGCGGACCCCTCAGAGTGCCAGGGGAGGGTCCAAATTCGGATAACGTACACCAGAGGAGGAGCAACCGACTGACCGTCATAGTCCTGTCGACTGGTTGTGACTTTTCGGCTGTAGGTTGTGTCGTCTGCTTCTCATTTGTCAGTTATAATTAAGAGCTTCGTAGGTGCGTAGCTCAGGGGAAGAGCACTTCCTTGACACGGAAGGGGTCGGCGGTTCAAATCCGCCCGCACCTACCACTTTTTTGCTTGGGTTTAGAATAAAAAGAAGTAGATGGCACCACTACAGTCGATCCACAAGGATGGTACGGTCACCGGGGTGGAGGATCCTGAGGAGGCGTTGGAGATCCTGCGCCATTCCACCTCTCATTTGATGGCCC
The DNA here is from genome assembly GCA_036338555.1 of Acidobacteriota bacterium. GTDB lineage: Bacteria > Acidobacteriota > UBA6911 > RPQK01 > JADFOI01 > JAPYTY01. The sequence goes on from JAYZBY010000073.1 coordinate 7,487, forward strand.
TGGCCGTCATGGAACTGTACCCCGAGGTGCATCTGGGAATCGGACCTGCCACGAGCGAGGGATTTTACTACGATTTTCAAACTCCCCACCGTTTGAGTGAAGGAGACCTGGAAAAAATCGAGCAGAAAATGGTGGAGTTAAAGGGTAAGGATCTTTCCTTCGAGCCTTCCATCGTGAGTCAGGAGGAGGCACTGGATTTCTTTCAGAATCAGGGAGAAGGCCTCAAGAAAGAATTGATTGAGGAGCGCAGCGGGCAGGTACTCTCCTGTTATAAGTTGGGAACGCTCGTTGATTTTTGCACCGGCCCCCATGTGCAGTCCACCTCGCAAATGGGTGTCTTCAAACTCCTGTCCGTTGCCGGATCGTACTGGAGAGGAGATGAAAATCGAGAACAACTTCAGCGAATCTACGGGACCGCTTTTTTTGAAGAAGTGGACCTGACGGACTATCTGGGCAAACTGGAAGAGGCGCTCAAGCGTGACCACCGAAAACTTGGAAGAGAATTGGATCTTTATAGCGTTCAGGATCGGGTGGCCCCGGGGCTCATCTTCTGGCATCCAAAAGGTGCGACCGTCAGACGGTTGATCGAGGATTTTCTGCGGGAAGAACTGGAAAAACGAGGCTATCAGTTCGTGTACACGCCTCATATTGCCAAGAGCGAGTTGTGGAAAATCTCCGGGCACTATGAATATTTTCGGGAGCATATGTATACGCTGCCTCTGGACGAGGAGGAGTACGTCCTGAAGCCGATGAACTGCCCGGGTCATATCCTGATTTATAAGTCCGCCAAGAAAAGTTACCGCGAACTGCCGGTGAGGATTGCCGAATTCGGCACGGTTTACCGCTATGAGAAATCCGGCACCTTGCACGGCATGCTCCGGGTGCGCGGATTCACCCAGGACGATGCGCACATTTTCTGCCGCCCTGATCAGGTGCTGGACGAAGTGGTACAGACTCTGGATCTAGCCCAACACATTCTGGAGAGCTTCGGTTTTGATAGTTATGAAGTGGCCCTTTCGGTTTGGGACCCGAATGATGCTGAGCACTATGCAGGCCAGCCAGAGGACTGGGAGAAAGCTGAAGCGGTCCTGATTGAGGCCCTGGAACAAAAAGAATGGGAATATGAAAGGTTCGACGGAGAAGCGGCCTTTTACGGCCCTAAAATTGATATCAAATTGATCGATGTGTTGGGGCGATCCTGGCAGTTGAGTACCTTTCAATTTGATTTCAGTCTACCTGAGCGTTTCAAGGTGAACTATGTGGGAAAGGACTCCGGGGACTATCCCGTGATCATGATCCATCGGGCGCTATTAGGATCCCTGGAGCGATTCATGGGCGTTTTGGTGGAACACTATGGAGGGGCCTTTCCGCTCTGGTTGGCTCCAGTTCAGGTGATGGTGATTCCGGTCAGTGAAAAGGTTCATTCCTATGCGACCCAAGTTGTGGAAAAGCTCAAAAATCATCAGGCGGGACTTCGGGTCGAGGCCGATCTGAGAAACGAAAAACTGGGTTATAAGATCCGCGCGGCTCAAATGCAGAAGCTTCCCTACATGTTGGTGGTTGGCGAACGAGAAGCGGAAAGTGATACGGTGGCCGTTCGGAGTCGATTGGAAGGGGAGCAGGGAACCATGGGTGTTGAGGGCTTTTCCGACCTGGTTCGCGATCTGATAAATAAAAAAGATGCAATCTTGCAATCCGATTTGAGACAATAGTGCGGTATGCTGAATGGGCCGATTTGGCGGGATGAGTTAAAGTTGATTTTCGAGGAGGACAGGAATTAATAGAACCCGGGTAAACCATCAGATAAGGGCAAAGGAAATTCGAGTGATTGATGCGGATGGAACTCAGTTGGGTATTATGAAACCTGGACAGGCCCTCGGTCTTGCAGAAGAGAGAGCGTTAGATCTGGTCGAAGTAGCGCCCACGGCACAGCCTCCGGTGTGCCGTATCATGGATTTTGGCAAGTACCGATATGAACAGAGTAAGCGGGCTCAGGAGGCGAAAAAGCATCAGAAGACAATCCATGTCAAGGAAGTGAAGTTTCGACCCAAGATCGATGAACATGATTTTCAGTTCAAAAAGAATCATATAGTCAGGTTTATGAAGGAAGAAAACAAAGTGAAAGCCACGGTGATGTTTCGAGGCAGGGAAGTCACTCACGCCGACATCGGAGAGCAGATCCTGCGGCGCCTGATGGGTGAGTTGGAGGATATCGCGGATGTGGAGCGGGAGCCCAAGCTGGAGGGGCACACGATGACAATGATTCTCAATCCGAAGAAACCGGCTTAGTAATCAGTCATGAAACAAAAAACAAAGCGAGCCGCAGCCAAACGGTTCAAGCTGACGGGATCAGGCAAAATCAAAAGAAGACGAAGTCATCACAGTCACATCTTGACGAAGAAGTCATCGAAGCGGAAACGTAGCATGAGAAAATGGTCAGGCGTCAGTCCCACCGATGAAAAGCGTGTGAAAATGATGTTGGGACTGAAATAGGTTTAAGGTTATGGCTCGAATAAAACGCGGAAATAGACGACTCCTGCGCCGGAAGAAGATTCTCAAAGAGGCGAAGGGTTACTGGGGAACCAAAAGTAAACTACAGCGATCTGCCAAGGGCCAGCTGTTGAAATCCGGCTCCTATGCATACCGGGACCGCAGACAGAAAAAGAGAAGCTTTCGCAGACTCTGGATTATTCGTATTGGGGCTGCTGTCAAGCAACATGGATTTTCCTACAGTCAGTTCATCTATGGTCTGAAGAAGGCGGGTATCGAGTTGAATCGAAAGGTGCTGGCGGATCTAGCCGTACGCGACCAAGGGGCGTTTCAACAGATCGTCCAGACGGCTAAAGAGGCGGCCTCCGACTAGCCGGTGCCGGCAGCCAGGCTTAACGGCTTCTGGACAGCCATCGGCTCTTCCTGATTCACCAACGACGACAATGAAACCAGCTCAAGACAGAGTTCATCCTTTATGGGACGAATTTTGTCAAGATCTGGAAGCTGCCTCAAGCCTGGAGGACCTCTCCGATCTGAGGGACAAGTACCTGGGTCGAAAAAGGGGCCTCATCAGCTTGGAATTAAAAAAACTGGGGGGGCTTTCCTCTGAAGAGCGATCGGTGGTGGGCCAGCAGCTCAACCAGCTCAAGGGCCAGGCCCAGGACGCTCTGTCCGAACAGCAGGACAGGCTAAAAAGTCAAAAGCGTGAAGGCAGTCTGACCCAGGGACGAATTGATGTCACGTTGCCCGGGTACTCCTTCCCAACGGGTGGGATCCATCCACTGAGGCGGGTGCGCCGGGAAATGGAAGAAATCTCCGTTCGGATGGGCTTCACCGTCGTGACCGGTCCCGAGGTGGAGTCGGATTACTACAACTTCGAAGCTCTGAATATTCCCAAAGGGCATCCGGCTCGTGACGATCAAGACACCCTGTATCTTTCCGATACGCTTCTGCTTCGAACCCATACCTCTCCGGTACAGATCCGGACCATGGAAAAGCAGAAGCCACCCATTCGGATCGTGGTTCCGGGTCGTGTCTTTCGGCGTGACGCAGTCGACGCCACTCACAGTCCCATGTTTCATCAGATGGAGGGGCTTGTGGTCGATGAAGGGATCACCCTGGCTGATCTCAAGGGCACACTGGAAATTTTTTTGAGGGAGTTGTTCTCTGCCGAGACCCGGGTGCGATTCCGACCCAGCTATTTCCCATTCGTCGAGCCGGGGGCCGAGGTTGATATCAGCTGTATTTTCTGTGCCGGAGAGGGTTGCCGGGTGTGCAAAGGCAGTGGCTGGATCGAGATTATGGGTGCCGGTATGGTCCACCCTAGAGTGTTCCAGATGGTGGGATACGATTCGGAGCGATACACGGGCTTTGCCTGGGGAATGGGGATCGATCGCATTGCGATCCTGAAGTACCAGGTGGATGATCTGCGCTTGTTTTTTGAAAATGACATCCGGTTTCTCAGTCAGTTTTAACTGATCCGGGATTATGAATAAATGGTCTACTGCAGTGCGCCGCCCGCCTTCATCCGGGCGAAGCGAAGGAAACCTATGGATCATTCCGGCTTAGACGGGTTGAGCAAATGAAAGTCAGCTATCAATGGCTCCAGGAATTCGTCGACTTCGGCAGCCTGGATGTTGATGTCCAGGGTCTTGCCGAAGCGCTTACCCGGATGGGTCTGGCCGTAGAGGAAGTGATCGAACTGGGGGACGATTCCGTACTGGACCTCGAGGTAACCACCAATCGTCCCGATTGTTTAAATCATCTGGGGGTGGCCCGGGAAATTTCCGCCCAGTTCCGGATACCGCTCGGCCTACCTGATTTTTCCTCCCCTGAGCAAGTCAACGAGTCCGATTCTTTGGCCACTCAGGTGACAATTGAGAATTCAGACCTCTGTCCGCGCTACGCCGCGGGGATTCTTTCCGGAATCAAGGTGGCAGAATCTCCCGATTGGCTCAAGAAGCGCCTGGAGGCTCTCGGGCAAAGGCCCATTAACAACATTGTGGACGCCACCAACTATGTGCTGTTGGAGATAGGGCACCCGCTGCATGCCTTTGACTATGAGAAGCTCGAGGAACATCGCATTGTCGTTCGCACGGCCAGGTCAGGAGAGAGTCTGACCACATTGGATGGAATCGAGCGTCAGCTGGATCCCTCCATGCTGGTGATTTGCGATGCCCGGCAGCCGGTAGCTCTGGCCGGAATCATGGGAGGAGAGGAGAGTGAGATCTCTGAAACGACCCATGCCATTCTGCTCGAGAGCGCCTATTTTGATCCGGCCTCGGTCCGGAGAACCGCCAAAACCCTGGGAATCCGCTCGGAAGCTGCCTTCCGTTTTGAGAGGGGAGCCGATCCGGAGATTCCGGTTAAGGCCTTGAACCGCACCTGCCGCCTGATACAGGAAATCGCGGGAGGAGTCCTGGAAGGGTCTGTGGTGGATGAGTTTCCCCGTTCTCAATCGAAGGAACCGGTCCAGTTGCGTCAGGAGCGTATTGAAGCGCTGATCGGGGTTTCTATGGATGCTGAGTTCATCACCCAGATCCTGTCCCATCTGGAATTCGGGGTCTCCGAAGGTGAAAAGAATCGCTGGCAGGTCCAGGTGCCCGGTTTTCGCGTCGACGTCCAGATGGAAGAGGATCTGGTGGAAGAAGTGGCCCGACATTACGGATATGACAAAATCGAAAGCACTTACCCGGAGGCGCCTGGCGCTGGAAGCTTTCACCCCACCCAGGGGCATGAACAGATCCTGATAGGGTCTTTGGAAGGCCTCGGATTCATGGAAGCCTTCAACTACGTTTTCACCAACCTGTCCCGGGAGCAGCCATTCTGGGAAAAGACACCCCCCATGGCGGCCATCTCCAATCCGTTGACCGACCAGGACACCCATCTGCGCACCAGTCTGGTCCCCGGACTGGTGGAGGCTTTACGGCACAATCTCAATCATGGGAACAAGAATGTCCGACTCTTTGAATTCGGAAAGGTTTTCATTCCCGGTGAATCAGGTGAATGGGAAGATTTTCAGGAGATTCCCAGACTCGGTCTGGTTGCCTGTGGAGCCTTCTATCAGCCTTTCTGGAACACCTCTCGTGACGCCTTTCACTTTCACCATCTCAAAGGCGTGGTGGAGAGTTTGGTGTCGAGGGTGGGTCTGAAAGCCCGCTTCGAAGTAACTTCCGATGTTTCTTTTCTTCATCCGGGTGTCTCCTCCCGGGTTGCCGTGGATGAGGGAGAGTTGGGAGTCCTGGGGCAGCTTCATCCCCAACTGCAGGAGGCCTACAAGTTCCTGGATCCGGTCCTGATCGCCGAATTGTTCCTGGAACCCCTGTATGAGACCCTTCTTGTGGAACCTCGGTACAAGAGTCTGGGGAAATTCCCGTCAGTTGAGATAGATCTTTCTTTTGTCGTTGACAAGGCGGTGGAATACTCTAAAATGGTGTCAGTCGTTGAGGAATTGGGAATTCCAGATCTTCACGGCGTTCAGCTCCTTGATCTTTACCAGGGCCCGAAGCTTCCTACGGGCAAGGTTAGCTTGTCAATGCGGTTGACCTTTGCCAATCCGGAGAAAACGTTAACGCAGGAGGAGGTTAATCTCTTCACCGAGGACATCTTTTCGGTGTTGAAGAGGACTTTCTCCGCACAGGCTCGCTCACAGTAGCTGTGTCAAAAGAAGCTCTTGATAAACTGGAAAGTCGTGTGATGGACGCAGTCCAGCTGCTGGGCAGTCTCCAGGGCGAAAACAAGACTCTTAAGGAGGAAATCGAACAACTGAAAAGAAGTATCGAAGAAATCAAGGGAGAGAACAATTATAAGAGTAAACTGATCAAACAATTCAAGAGTGACCGTCTGAAAATTCAGTCCAGGGTCGACAAAATCATGGAGAAGGTGATTGCCCTGGGAGAACCAAGCTAATCGTAGGCGGAGAAGAACGTGGGTGAAGAATCTAATAAGGTGACTACAGTCAAGATTTTCAAGCAGACGTACCAAGTACGCAGCGGGGATGATCCGGAGTATATCAAGCGTCTGGCGAAATATGTTGATGAAACCATGACAGACGTGTTCGAAAGCACCCCTTCGGTGGATAGCATAAAGGTAGCCGTTTTGGCGGCGTTGAACATTGCTGATGAGTACTTCTCGACAAAAGACGAGTTGGATAGGTTGGAAGAAGCGGTATCCGAGAAAAGTGAGAAACTCATCACCCTGTTGGATCCTCTGACTGACACCAAGTCATCTTGATGGTTGACCGCATCTGCGATTCAGGGTTGTCCCCTGCGATGTTCGTGATGGTTAGGTGAAATTTGAGCCAACACTCAAACCTGCGGGAATCCGGGTCCTTTCATTGTGTGCGATTCCGACCTTCGGAATTACCTGATGTGAAAGGTAGGATACCCACCTAACGAGCAGGTTCAATTTCACGAACCACACGGCAAAGTGGGGGGAAACCCTCCTCTCTGACCTTCTCTTCAGATGGCACTTCAGTATAAATCCGGGAGTGTGTTATGGAAGTGTCGATACTCATTGCCCTCACGATAATAACGGCCGTAGCAGTCGTTCTTGGTTTCGTTATCAAGATTCAGTATGCGGATCGTCGGATAGCCTCCGCTGCCAGGCAGATAGAAGAAGTCAAGGAATCAGCCGAGCGGGAGGCTGAGAGTATCAAGAAAGAGAAGCTGGTAGAGGCCAAAGACGAAATTTTTAATTTGCGCTCCACGTTGGAACGAGAGGGGCAGGAACGTCGCAGGGAACTCGACAAGTTGGAGCAACGCCTCAGTAAAGGGGAAGACCGACTGCTGGCTCAGGAGCAGAACCTGGCACGCGGCCAAAAAGAATACGATCAGCGTCTGAGCAAGGTCAAGAGTCGCGAACAAAGCTTAGAGGGAAACCAGCGGAAACTGGACGATTTGATCCAGGAGCAGACTCGGCGACTGGAATCGGTTGCGGGCATGACAGCAGAAGAGGCGAAAAAAAACCTGTTCAAGGCCATTGAGAAAGATGCCTACCACGATGCCGCAATGATGGCCAAGCGGATTGAGGAAGAGGCCCGGGAGAAGGCCGGAAGGGAAGCCAGAAAAGTTCTGGCTCAGGCCATCCAACGCAGTGCGGCCGAGCATGTGGTGGAGTCATCCGTTTCGGTAGTGGGTTTGCCTTCCGATGATATGAAGGGACGCATTATTGGACGGGAAGGAAGGAATATTCGCGCGCTGGAGCAGGCAACCGGAGTTAATCTCATCGTGGATGATACACCCGAAGCTGTGATTTTGTCTGGATTTGATCCACTGCGACGAGAAATTGCCCGGTTGTCCATCGAGCGTCTCATCAAGGACGGACGGATTCATCCCAGTCGCATTGAAGAAGTGGTGGTTAAGGTCCAGAAGGAGATGGAGGAGAATGTCCTGCAAGAGGGGGAACAAGTCACATTGGAACTGGGCATTCACGGTCTTCACCCCGAACTCCTGCGATTGGTTGCCAAGCTCAAGTATCGGACGAGTTACGGCCAAAATGTCCTGGCTCACAGTAAGGAAGTAGCCTATCTGGCCGGAATTATGGCTCGGGAAATCGGTGCCGATGTCTCCGTGAGCAAGCGTGCCGGACTTCTCCACGATGTCGGAAAAGCCGTAGATCGAGATATGGAGGGGACCCATCTGCAATTGGGAGTGAAGCTGGCTAAAAAACATGGAGAAAGCCCTGAGGTCATTCATGCCATGGAGGCCCATCATTTTGACGTGGAGTTTCGGACCCTGGAAGCCGTCCTGGTCCAGGCTGCCGATGCCACCTCAGCTGCACGGCCGGGAGCCCGCCGTGAGGTCCTGGAAAGCTATGTCAAGAGATTGGAGCAATTGGAAGAGATGGCCAGCTCCTTCTCAGGGGTCTCCAAGGCCTTTGCACTTCAGGCAGGCAGAGAGGTCCGGATCATGGTCGAAAGCAGTAAGGTCTCTGATGAAGAGGCCTTCTGGTTGAGTAAGAAGATTACCAAGAAAATCGAAAGTGAGCTCCAATATCCTGGACAGATCAAGGTGACCTTGATTCGAGAGATGCGGGTGGTGGACTATGCCAAGTGAAATCGTCAGCGTTCTACGGGGCTCATGAAGATTCTTTTTGTGGGCGACGTGGTCGGGCGTGCTGGCCGGGGAATACTTAAGAAGCACCTTTCTCGGATCAAAGCCGAGCATCAGATCGAACTCACCATTGTCAACGTCGAGAATGCCGCCGGTGGATTCGGTGTAACCGAATCCCTGGGAGAACAAATTCTTGGTTACGGCGTCGACGTCATGACCTCGGGTAATCACATCTGGGACAAGAAGGAGGTCTACGAGTACTTCTCCAGGCAGCCTCGCTTGCTGCGTCCGGGGAATTACCCTCCGGGTACTCCGGGTGATTATCTCTATATTGCTGAGAGCTCAAGCGGACAGCCGGTGGCGGTCATGAACTTCCAGGGAAGGGTTTTCATGCCCAACATCGATTGTCCTTTCCGCTTAGCGGAACGAGAAGTGTCCAAGCTGGCTGGAAAAGCTGCCGTAACCGTGATTGATTTTCACGCTGAAGCAACCTCTGAGAAGATGGCCTTCGGCTGGTTCATGAATGGTCGAGTGTCGGCTGTTTTAGGTACCCACACCCATATTCCCACCGCAGACGCGAGAGTGCTGTCCAAAGGAACTGCCTATATCTCCGACGTCGGTATGACGGGACCCTATCATTCGGTGATCGGAATGGAGGTGGAGTCCGCTCTTCCCCGCTTCCTGACGGGGTTGCCGTCTCGCTTTCAAACCGCCACGGAAGATCCCATTCTTTGTGCAGTGGTTCTTGATGTTGATGAGTCCCACGGTCAGGCCCGCTCCATCGAGCATATCCAGGTGCACTGATCCGGTAGCCGGATCAGTGCGTTCCAGGTTCCAGGTTCCACGTTAAAAAAGTGTAGGGTCACACGGCGTTTCGTGCAATTGTGCTGTCGTGTCCGGAGTGTGGGAGGCGCCTCAGTGCGCCGATTTCGGAAGGCCGTACAAGACCTTTGTGCTTTGGTGCCATCGTGCTTTGGTGTCTTTGTAGGGCCGCACAGGCCAGACTGTCTCAAAACCCCAAGGCATGCGTACAGGTGTGCGTCTTCCGGTCAGGCGGCAAGTCCATTGTAGCGACCGCTCTATGAGCGGCCCTCCGGATTCGGAACACTGAGATGTCTCCCACATTTAGAGAGAACCCTAGAACATTAGAGCAATGGAAGTTTGGAGGCGCACAGACGTACGTCCACAAGGCTAACTTTATCAATGGCTTATGCAGGGAGCACTCGGTGCGGGCCTCTTGCTGCAGTCAGTAGGCCGCACATCCAGCGTCCTTCCATTCCACGGCTTGGTCTCCCTAGCCGCTCATAGAGCGGTCGCTACAAGTCAGTCGTCACATTTATTGGAAGGACCTCCCGAAGGAACGCCAGCCCCCCATTCGAATTAAGCCGGGTTTTGAGACGGTCTGAGCCGTGCGCCCTTCCTGTCAGACCTCAGGGATCACAATCTTCTAGTCAGGGGTCAGGGGTCAGGGGTCAGTTGTCCAGGTACTTCTTTAGAAATCTTCCCGTATAGGAGTTCTCCTCCGCCGCGATGACCTCCGGAAGTCCCTGGGTGACGATCTTACCTCCGCCTGCACCTCCTTCCGGACCCAGATCAATAATCCAGTCGGCGCATTTGATCACGTCCAGATTGTGCTCAATCACAAGAGCCGTGGCACCCCGTGAGATGAGACGATCAAACGCTCGCAGCAACTTGCTGATGTCGTCAAAGTGCAGTCCTGTGGTGGGTTCATCGAAGATGAACAACGGACGTTTAGAGGTGGGTTTGGAAAGGTACGAGGCCAGTTTGATGCGCTGGGCTTCTCCCCCTGACAGGGTCGTGGCCGACTGCCCCAGCCGCAGATAACCCAGGCCGACCTCGTCCAGAACTTTAAGTTTTCGAACCAGCTTGGGGACGGACTTGAAGAAGTCCAGCGATTCCACAACCGTGCGTTCCAAAACTTCTGCGATGTTCTTGCCCTTGTAGGTGACTTCGAGTACTTTGCTGGAATAGCGACTACCTTTACAGTCCTCGCACTCCAACTCCACATCGGCCAGAAACTGCATTTCCACGGTGACGGTACCCGAGCCGGCGCAGGTTTGGCATCTGCCCCCGGGGATATTAAAAGAGAAATGACCCGGGGAAAGATTGCGGGCGTGAGCTTCTCGCTGGGAAGCGAAGATCTTTCTCACATCATCAAAGGCTTTGATATAGGTGACCGGATTCGATCGTGGAGTTCGTCCAATGGGGGACTGATCGACCAGTAGGGTCTCACTGAGTTGATCGGCTCCATCGATGCTCTCAAATTCTCCGACTGTACTCTTCCACTCTCCTCGAAGTTTCTTGAGGCCTGCATAGAGGCAGTCCTGGACCAGAGTGGATTTCCCCGATCCGGACACTCCGGTCACGCAGACTAAAACCCCCAGAGGGATCTCCACCGTCAGGTTCTGGAGGTTGTGCTGGTGGGCTCCCCGAATGGTCAAAAAGTTCCCATTGCTGGAACGACGAAAGATGGGGGTCGGAATCTTTTGTTTGCCGGTAAGGTACCTTCCTGTCAGAGAGTGGGTATTAGCTTGCAGGGATGACAGGTTCCCGGCGTGGATGACCTCTCCGCCCTGCTCACCTGCTCCGGGACCCATGTCTATAATGTAATCTGCGGCTTCCATCATCTCCTTTTCGTGTTCCACCACCACGATCGTGTTCCCAAAATTTCGCAGTTCCTTCAGGATCTCGATAAGGCGGGTTTCATCTCTGGCATGAAGTCCGATGGAAGGTTCGTCCAGCACGTAAAGTGTTCCGGTGAGAGCGGAACCGAGCGAGGCCGCAAGATGGATGCGCTGCATCTCACCGCCGCTGAGGGTCGAAGTCAAACGATCCAGCGTGAGATACTCCAGGCCCACCTCCATCAGGAACTTCAGACGCTGGTGGATCTCCCAGAAAATCTTCTCGGCAACTCCAGTCTGCTCCGGACTGAGACTGAGTTGGGAGAAGAATGCTTGAATTTCACAGATCGGCAGGGAGGTCAGTTGGCCGAGTCTCTTTTCTCCCACATGGACATCTCTCGCTTCCGGACAAAGCCGCTCACCCCTGCAGTCCGGACAGAGAGTATAACCGCGGTATCGACTGACGAAGATGCGAAGGTACATCTTGTATTTTTTCCGTTCCAGATAGCGGAAGAAACCCTTGATTCCGGGGAAAGTTCCTTCCCCTTCCCAGATTTTGCGGCGAACGTTCTCCGGAAGTTCCTCGAAGGGCACATCCAGTGGGATTTTCTCCTGTTGGGCATATGCCTCGAGTTTTTTCTGATATCGGCGATATCGAGGTTTGGTGAAGGGTTCAATCGGGGCTTGATCCAGACTTTTACCGGGGTCCGGGATGATCAGGTCCGGATCAAGGGTAATCGTATTTCCGAACCCGTGACAGGTGGGACAGGCCCCATAGGGGTTGTTAAATGAAAAGAGTCTGGGGTCTGGAGGCAGGTAAGTAATCTTACAGTACTGGCATTCGAATCGCTCCGTGAAGCGCAGTGTTGGTGACGGCTTCTCCTGATCCTTCTGGCCCAGGGGATGAATCAGAGCAATGCTATTTCCCTCTCGAAAGCAGAGTTCCAGAGAGTCCACCAGACGATCGCGTATGTTGGATCGAATGACCAGACGGTCGAGCAGGATCTGGCTTCGCTCCAGCTCTTCGAGGGACTGAAACTGGTGCTCGGGAAGTTCACCTACCGATGGCGCCTTGGATTTTTCGGTAAAGACGAAGCGGCGAAAGCCTTGTTTCAAGAGATTATTCACAAGGAGGTTCAAGGAAATCTTTTTATCCTGATTCTCTGAATCTGAGTTCAGATCCAATCGACTCCCTTTGAAAGGGAAGGTGACATAGATGCGCGTTCCCTGGGGAAGGGACATCAGACGATCTACGACTTCGTCAATCGTGTTGCGGTGAACCTCTCGGCCGCATTCCCGGCAGAGAATGGTGCCCACCCGTGAGTAGAGCAGCCGTAGATAGTCGTAAATCTCCGTAACTGTTCCCACGGTGGATCGGGGATTGCGGGAAGTGCTTTTCTGACGGATGGCAACTGCTGGGCTAATTCCGCTGATTTCACGAACGCGGGGTTTATGGATTCGCTCCAGGAATTGACGGGCATAAGCAGAGAGGGATTCCACGTAACGCCGATGGCCCTCAGCATAGAGCGTGTCGAAAACCAGACTGGACTTACCGGAACCACTCACTCCCGTCACCACGGTCAGTTGATTGATCGGGATCTCTACGTCGATGTCCTTGAGATTGTTTTGCTGAACTCCCAGTAGACGAATGAATCCGTCTTGTTGACCGTACTCAGACATGGCGAAACCACCAGTTTAACAGTTTTAATGCCGGGGAGCTCGACATGTTATATAGTGGATCAAATGACCAGAATAACGGCAGTCAAGCCTGCCATGGCACTTCCCGGTGGAACGGTTCGGGTGGAGGTCCAAGAGCTCGGGGATCCCTCGAAAGTGTTAGTTGAGGTGGGCGGCTTCAAGGCCGATATCGTGGGAGCTTCCTCTCAATATTTGACCGTCAGGATCCCAGAAGGGAGTGGGGACGGACTGGTCGTGCGCGGCGAGGGCGAAGACCAATTCGATTTGAAAATGGGGCAGGTGGTGGCCTCGGAACTTCATTCGGTGGCCAATCCGGTCGTGGACTCCAGTGGGAACGTCTATGTCACTGTTAGTGGAAGCCGGGGAGAGAAGGTTCCGTTCAGTGTCTTTGTTATCTCTGTTGATGGCGACAAAGAGCCGTTTCTCGCCGATGTCATCAATCCCACTGGACTGGCGATTGGTGCAGATGATTGCCTTTACATCACCAGCCGGCACACAGGAACCGTCTACCGCTCCACATTCGACAAGCAGATCGAAAAATATGTGGATGGTTTGGGTCTGGCGACAGGACTGGTCTTTGACTCCCAACAGAACCTTTTAGTGGGAGATCGTGGCGGAAAGATCTACCGAATCAACTCCAGTCAGGAGATCTCGGTGCTTTGCGACCTGGAACCCAGTGTCTCTGCCTACCACTTGGCTCTCACTTCGGACGATGCTCTTTTTGTCACCGGCCCCACCTTGGCGACACAAGACTGCATTTATCGAATCTCTCCGGAAGGGCAAAGCGAGGTTTACTTCAAGGGATTCGGGCGTCCGCAGGGGCTGGGGTTTGATGGTCACGGAAACCTGCAGGTTGTGGCATCCTGGCAAGGCCAAAAAGGACTGTATACCTTTTCCAATGGTGTGCCTGAACTGACGGTGTCAGGTCCCATGTTGGTGGGGTTAACCTACAACCAAGAGGGGAACTTACTCTATCTGGCAGACAGTTCGAACCTGTATCGGATTGCTTTGTAGCCCTGGCAATGCATCCATTCCCTACTGCAGCTTCGCCGTCTTCATCTGAGCGAAGCGAAGAAATCATCCGTCCTGAAGCTCGGTGTGGAGAAATGCGTTACTTATGCTCTGCGTGGAAAACGGTCCGTTTGTGAATTTCGCCTTTTCTACCAAAGTTGTAGCGGCCGCTCTATGAGCGGCCCTCCGGAATCGGCGCACTGAGGCGCCTTCCACATTCCGGACTCCGGGCGGAAACCTGGAATATTGAACGCGCTGGTCGAAGACCAGCGGCCGGTTAGTGGTCAGCCGGTCAGCAGATCAGATATGTCAGTAAAATTTTTCCAGATTCAAGCTCGAGACAAACAGACCCATGCTCGTCAAGGAGTCCTCACAACCGCGCACGGGCAGATTGAGACCCCGGTTTTCATGCCGGTCGGGACCGCTGGTACGGTCAAGGCCATGCCGCATCAGTTTTTGGAAGACCTCAAGGCCGATGTGATTCTGGCCAACACCTATCACTTGTACTTGCGACCGGGTCTGGAGACGATTCAAGGTCAAGGCGGGCTTCACCGGTTCATGTCCTGGGATAGGGCGATTTTGACGGATAGCGGGGGTTATCAGGTCTTCAGCCACCGGGCCCTTCGCAAGATCAACGAGGAGGGGGTTGAATTTCAATCTCATCTGGATGGGTCCTTCCATTTCTTTACTCCCGAGAAGGCGATCCAGCTTCAGCAGACTTTCGGGGCCGACATCATCATGATGTTTGATGATTGCACTCCCTATCCGGTGAGCGAGTCGGAAGCCAGGGAATCGATGCGCCGTTCCATGCGCTGGGCCGAACGCTGTATGGAAGTCCATGGTAGCCAGGAGGCAGCTCTCTTCGGGATTGCCCAGGGCAGCGTCTTTATTGAGCAGCGCAAGGAAAGCCTCGATCGTCTTGCTGAGATCGATCTTCCCGGACTGGCACTGGGTGGGTTCGGGGTGGGGGAGCCGAAGCTCTTGATGTATGAACTGGTTGAGCAGCTGAATGAATTCATGCCGGAAGACAAACCCCGTTACCTCATGGGCATCGGAACACCTTTAGATCTTTTCTATTGTGTTCGGCAGGGAATCGACATGTTTGATTGTGTTCTGCCGACGCGCAACGCCCGAAATGGGATGCTCTTTACCTCCGCGGGCCCTGTCCGCATCAAAAACGCCCGCTATCGTGATGACCGGCGGCCGCTTGACCCCGGTTGTGCGTGTTTCGTATGTCAACGTTACACGCGTAGTTATTTAAGGCATCTCCATGTTTCAGGAGAGATTGTTTCCAGCGTTCTGAACACCTATCATAATCTCCATTTTTACCTTGACTTAATGAACAGGATTAGGCAGAGTATCGCGCTCGATTCGCTGTTGAAATTGGAGTCGGATTTTCGAGAACGATACGCCGAATCTACTGAAGAATCTATGGTATACTGAGCCCTTCTTGTACGAATTTCAGGATACAAGTCAGCTCGGATTATGCATAATGCGGGCTCGGGTTCGCATGTAAAACACAGTTATGATTCCTTTCCTTCTGGCGCAGCAAAGTCCTCCACCTCAAGGTGGATTGGTGCAATTATTTTTCCCCTTCATTCTGGTGGTGGGGATTTTCTATCTTCTGATCATCCGTCCCATGCGAACACGTCAGAAAAATCTTGAGAATTTGATCGGCGGCCTGAAAAACGGTGACAAGGTCATCACCACGGGGGGGATCTACGGGACCATCTCGGGGGTCAGAGACCATACTTTTGTGCTCAAGGTTGCCGATCAGGTCAAGATGGAGATCTCCAAAAATGCCGTCGCCTCACTGCAGGCCTTGCCTGAGGGAGGCGATTCCTAAACCATCATGAAACGGAATTTAAGCTACCGGCTCATTTTCATTTTGCTGGTGTTTGTGGTCAGTGTTGTTTTGTCCTACCCGCCCTCGGAGAAGATCAATCTGGGCCTGGACCTCAAGGGGGGAATTCATCTGGTCTTGCTGGTCAAGACCGAAGATGCCTTCGAAATCGAGACAAGCCAGAGACGGGAGATGATCGAGGCGGATCTCAAAGAGGAAAACCTTGTCTTTACGAGGACTCAAGTGACGGAGGACTTCGGGATTGAAATCATCGGAGTGCTTCAGGATCAGGAGCGGCTGCTGGAAATTTATCTGGACCAGTTTTCTCCCGCCTGGACCTATCGGTCCCGCTACCGGGAAGGTGAGGTCGACATGGTGATGGTCATGAGTGCCGCCGAGCGAAAGGCTTTGGCCGATCGCACGGTTCGTGATGCCAGAGAGACCATCCAGAAGCGTGTGGACCAGTATGGAGTGACCGAGCCCACCATTCAGATTTACGGAAGCGGGTCCATCCAGGATCAAATCATTGTGGAGCTGCCGGGAGTGGAGGACTTTGATCGGGTGCTGAATTTAATCAAGAGTACGGCCATGCTTGAACTCAAGCTGGTTCATCCCACCGATGGCGGCCCTTTTGCCACCCGTGAGGCTGCATTACAGACCTTTGACAACCGTCTCCCGGCAGACTACGAGATCATCACCTATCCGAACCCTCCCGAATCCGGGGGAGGGAGTACCTATATGGTGGTCCGTAAGGCTCCCTCCCTGACCGGCCAGAATCTGAAAACCGCCAACCGGGCACAGGACGACTTCTCGGGACGTTCGGAGGTTGCCTTCTTCCTGGATTCAGAGGGTGTCAATTTGTTTACCCGAACCACGGAACAGAACGTTGGCAATCGCCTGGCCGTGGTTCTGGATGACCAGATCTACTCAGCGCCCAGAATCGATGAGCGGATTGCTTCTGAATCGGCGCGCATCACGGGAAATTTTACTCCGGAGGAGGCCGAAGATCTGGCCCTGGTGCTGCGTTCCGGAGCTCTCCCCGCATCCATTCAAATCCTGGAAAACCGGATCATCGGACCCTCGCTTGGCTTGGATTCCATCCGAAGAGGTGTGGTGGCATCCCTGGTGGGTCTGATTCTGGTCGTTCTGGGAATGTTGGTGGTTTACAAGGCCTCCGGGATCAACGCTATCGTGTGTCTGGGCCTGAACCTGATCATTTTACTGGCAGTCCTGTCGGGTGCTCATGCCACATTGACTCTTCCGGGGATCGCGGGCGCCATTTTGACCATTGGAATGGCGGTGGACGCCAATATTCTTATCTTCGAAAGGGTCAAAGAGGAATTGCGCTTGGGGAAAACGGTACGAAGTGCGGTAGATGCCGGATTTGACCGCGTCTTTACCACGATTCTCGACACCAACATCACGACCTTGATCGGAGCCGCGGTCCTCTATCAGATCGGAACCGGGCCTGTACGGGGTTTTGCCGTGACGTTGGGCATCGGGCTGCTGGCCAACATTTTTTCGGCTGTTTTTGTCTCCCGAACATTGTTTTCTCTGGTTTTACAGAAAATGGAAGTGGAAAGACTTTCAATTTAGGGAACCTCAAGGGTTTTCCTGGTGACTAAGTGGAAAGAGGGCGCATTGAGTAACGAAGATGGACATCGTTAAAGATCCCAAGATCAACTGGCTGGGGTTGAAGTGGTTCTTTATCGGGATCTCCCTGGTCCTGATGCTGATCGGTGTCGTCGCCATCCTGATCGGGGGGCTCAATCTGGGAGTGGATTTTACCGGGGGAACCCTGGTTTATGTGAAGTTCAAGGAAGAACCCGACCTGGATCGCATTCGCCAGACTCTGGGGAATTTTGGTTTGAAGGCGGAAGAGGTGGTGCGATTTGACGAACTGGCCCAAAACGAGGTTCAGATCCGGATCGCCCGCGGGACAGACGAAGAAACTCTGGACATGACCCTGGAAAGTAATCAGGTCTTCGAGGCGTTACGTCCGGAATATGATTTGGAGTATCTGGAGACGGGAAAGCTCGATCTCAACAACGTCACCAGGACTGAGCTTTTGGCCCGGTTGCAGGAGTTGGATCCTGAAGGTCTTGGAGAGGGAGGGCCGGTTGCCGCATTCGCCGCCCACTACGACGAGATTACTGAGAAGATCATCAGGTATCGAACGGAGCAAAGCGGGATCATTCATCGGTTTTCCGAACTGGATCAGTTGGACCTTGCCGCGGGCGTTGTGACAGCTCTCAACGAGGAAGCCTATCCCGGGAGCTTCACCATCCTCAGTGTTGAAAGCGTGGGTCCCAAAGTCGGTGAGGAGTTGAGCAACCGGGCCCGCACGGCCGTCATTCTTTCTCTGGGATTCATGTTGGCTTATATTGCGTTTCGCTTCTGGCCAATTTATGGGCTGGCAGCACTGGCGGCTCTTTTTCATGATGTATTCATCACGCTGGGTGCGTTTGCCGTGACTCAGCGCGAGATCTCCCTGACGGTTGTGGCAGCTCTTTTGACCCTGGTCGGGTATTCCATCAATGACACCATCGTGGTGTTTGACCGAGTGCGAGAAAACTTGAGACTGATGCGACGAGACGACCTGGCCACGGTTATCAATACCAGCATTAACCAGACCTTGAATCGAACGATCATGACTTCCGGGATGACCTTTCTGGCGGTCTTTGCGCTGTACCTTTTTGGCGGACAGGTTCTCAGGGGATTTTCGTTTGCCCTGGTGATCGGTATAATTGTGGGAACCTATTCATCGATTGCGATTGCGAGTCCTATTGTTCTTTGGTGGCAAAATCTCATGGAGAAGAAGAGGAAAAGGCGTTCCTGAGCCCGGAATTTACAGGGGTTCTCAAAATGCGAATCTCGTAACTTGCTATTTTTGACTATGTTACGGGTGGTAATAGAGGAAAATTTTATCTTGACTCAACTCAAGGCCAGTAGTAGTATGGCCCATCGCGGGAACGCAGTTCATCAATCTGCCCCGCAAAGTCAGGATTGAGGAAGGGAACACAATGTTTGAAAACCTGATTGAATCTACAGACGTTCGTAGGGGTCGGAGCAAGACGACGATGCTTGTTTCCTTCGTCGTTCACGCGATCATCATTTTAACCATGATTGTGATTCCTCTTTACTATTACGATGCCTTGCCGGACCAGGAATTGCTGACATTTCTTGCTGCTCCTCCACCCCCTCCACCGCCGCCGCCACCACCGCCGCCGCCAGTTGCGCCACCACCACCGGTCCAGAAGGTGCAGGTGGTGAAGTTGGATGCTTCGCAGTTCGTGGCACCCAAGGAGATTCCTAAGGAAATTCCTCCGCCCATGGAAGATATTCCCGAAATTTCCAGTGTGGTCCAGACTGGAGGAGGAGGTATTCTGGGTGGAGTACCCGGAGGAGTGGTAGGCAACGTGCTCTCGGGGATTCCCAGTGCTGCACCGCCACCGCCGCCGCCGCCGAAGAAGAAGGACCCGATTCGTGTGGGAGGAAACGTTCAGTCCTCCAAGCTGATTACACGAGTTGAGCCCAAATATCCTGAACTGGCAAAGCGCGCACGAATTCAGGGGATTGTGCTGCTTCAGGTAACGGTTGATGAGTTCGGTAGTGTGGCCGAGGTCAAGGTTATTCGGGGACATCCGCTTTTGAACGATGGAGCCGTTGGTGCGGTGAGCCAGTGGAAATATTCTCCAACTCTGCTCAATGGGGAACCGGTTCAAGTCATTGCGACGGTGACAGTGAACTTTATTCTTAACTAGATTGATTGAGGGATTTTCTAACTTTCTGGATTTTTGTAAATGGGGACTAACTCTTTAGTTTTGGGAGGTACAAATGACTAGTTTCTTGGAAATGTGGGGACAGATGGGTTACTTGGCCCAGGCTGTTGTGGTCGTTCTTGTCATCATGTCGGTGTGGTCAATTTCGGTGATGATTGAACGATTTCTTACTTACCGGGCGGCACGCAAACAGTCCATGGAGTTTGCTCCAGCCGTTTCCGAAGCTTTGAAAACGGGCAACATCGGCGAGGCGATTGATTTGGCCGAGCAGCACGAGAAAAGCCATTTAGCCAAGGTGTTGGTGGCCGGTCTTCAGGAGTTTCAGGCTCATCAGACTTCGGACGCGATACCGGGTGAAACCGTTGAAGCCTCCAAAAGAGCGCTTCAAAGAGCCACGGCGATCCTCATCGAAGAGCTCAAAAAAGGCCTTGGAGGATTGGCCACGATTGGTGCCACGGCGCCTTTTGTGGGGCTCTTTGGTACTACCGTTGGCATCATTAATGCTTTTCAGGGCATGACTGCAGGTGAAACCACGGGTCTGGCCGCGGTGGCCGGCGGCATTTCCGAGGCACTGGTGGCAACGGCCATGGGACTCTTTGTGGCGGTTCCCGCGGTATGGATGTACAACTATTTCACTACCAAGATTGACTCCTTTGTGGTTGAAATGGACAACTCGTCCTCTGAGTTGATTGATTACTTCTTGAAGAAGAGGTCTGACAACTAATGTCAATGGGTAGCGGCAGTTCTAAAGGTGGGGTGACATCCGATATCAACGTCACTCCGTTGGCCGACGTGATGTTGGTGCTGCTCATCATTTTCATGTTAACGGTCCCATTGCTGCAGGAAGGCGTTTACGTTAACAAGGCACAAGCTCGAAACGCCCGGGAGGCTCCTCTGGTGGATGATGAGAACTCGACCATGGTGACCGTGACCCGGCAAGGGCAGGTTTATATCAACCGTGATCTGGTACCCGACGAAGAGATTATAGAAAGACTTGTCGAACGAGTCGCGCTTGCGCCGGAGTTGCCCTTGTTCATCAAGGGCGATGTAGCGGTTCCTTACGGAAGGGTGGTGGAACTGGTCACCCAGGCTCGTGATTCCGGAGTGGAGCAGATCGGGTTGATGGTGGATCAAGAACGGGAAGATGGGAGGTAAGGGACCATGGCAATGTCGACCGGGACCGGTAGCGGTCCTTCATCAGATATAAACATCACTCCATACATTGATATTCTCTTGGTTTTACTGATTATCTTTATGGTGATTCAACCCACCATTCAGTACGATCTTGAAGCTCGTGTGCCCCAGGAGATGCCCGAAGATTTGCCTGAAGACTTGATCATTAAGTCAGATGCCATTGTGGTCTCCATAAATACTCAGGGGGCTCTTCGCATCAACCAGGATGACGTGACCCTGGATTTACTGGGAACCCGGCTCTTTGATATTTACAGTGCCCGTGCCAACAAAAATATGTTCATCCAGGGAGATGAAGATCTTCCTTTTGGGGATGTAGTCAATGTCATCGATATCGCCAAAGGTGCCGGTGTTGGAGATGTCGGTCTCTTGACCCCAGATGAGTAACCGATGGAGGCGAATTTTGGAATGAATCTTCCCAGCAGACTCTATGTGGTTGCGGCCATGTTGGTGGTGACACTGGCGTCGTCGAATTGTACGATGATTGATCAGCTCGCCGCTCGAGATGAACTCAACAAGGGAGTGGGCGCTTATACCAACAAAAGATTTAACGAGGCGATTGCGCATTTCGAAGAATCGGTTTCCAGAGATCCGGAACTGACCCGAGCCTTTCTTTATATGGCTATTGCCTACCGTGCCCAATACATTCCCCAGGGGACCAGCCCGGAGAATCTCGGCTTCGCCAACAAGGCCATTGAAAACTTCGAAGCGGTTCTCGACAAGGCGGACACCGCGACCGATGAGGGTAAGGTGGATCAGTCCACGGCCATGGCCAACCTGGCGGGTCTTTACAGCGGCATGGGCGACTACGACCGAGCCAAGGAGTGGTACAACAATCGATTGGAAGTGGAGCCCGACAACCCTGTACCGATGTACGGAATTGCCACGCTCAACTGGCAGCTCTCCTATGATGACACCGGTATGAGCGGAGAAAGTGTCGAATTCCTGGACGAGGAGCGCATCATATCCATCAATCTTCTGGTGGATGAAGGCATCGACAGCTTGAAAAAGGCCTTGGAGCTTGATCCGGAGTATGTGGATGCCATGCAGTATTTGAACCTCCTTTACCGTGAAAAAGCCAAGCTGGAGCTGGACGAAGAGGCCAAGCGCGGCTGGGAGCGAGAGGCGGATAGATTGGCCTTGGATGCGCTGGACCTCAAGCGCAAGTTAGAAGCGGAAGCAGAGGAGGCACGACGTCAGGTAGGTGGCGTCGAATAGCAGTGAGAGCGCTGGTCTTCGACGAACGCGTTTCAAGTTTCACGTCTGGCAAGGTTGTGTAGCGGCCGCTCTGTGAGCGGCGCTCCGGAATCGGCGCACTGAGGCGCCTCCCACACTCCCCAGCATTACATCCACTGCTGCTCCACCGGCACCACAGAACCGGTCCGCGAAACGGACCGCCCCACCTCACCACCAATCTCCCTTCCATTCAATGGTAAAATAGGGTCTGATGATTCGTTTTGAGGATCTGGAGGAAACGGTTCAACGGTACCACCCGACCGCGGACCTGGAACTCCTGAGAAAGGCCTACGTTTTTTCAGCGCGTGAACACGGGGGACAAATTCGTCAGTCCGGAGAGCCCTATCTTTCGCATCCTTTGCAAGTGGCGAATATTCTGGCGGAGATGAAACTCGATGTTGCCTGTGTCAGCGTGGGGTTACTGCACGACGTGGTGGAGGACACTCTGACCACGCTGGATTCCATCCGAGAGTCTTTCGGAGAGAACATCGCTCATTTGGTGGATGGTGTCACCAAAATTGGGCAGATTCAGTTTTCCTCACGTCAGGAGAAACAAGCGGAAAACTTTCGGAAGCTGCTTCTGGCCATGGTGGATGACATCCGGGTGATCTTGATCAAGCTGGCTGATCGCCTTCACAACCTTCGAACTCTCCAATACCTGCCACCCGAGAAAAGAAAATTGATCGCCCGGGAAACACTGGATGTCTACGTCCCCATCGCCCACCGTCTGGGAATGGCCAAGCTGCGAGGAGAAATGGAGGATTTGGCCTTCTACCACCTGGATCCGGTCGCTTTTGAGAACATCTCGGGCCAGATTGAGAACAAGAGAGCAAACAGCGAGCAGTTCAGCCAAGAGGTCATGCAGTCCATGCAGGAGCGTTTCGAGCAGGAGGGTATTGAAGCCGAGATGAAAAGCCGCATCAAGCGGAACTATAGTGCCTACCAGAAGATGAGGCGTCAGAAGATCGGCATTGATCAGGTGTACGACTTTATCGCCATTCGCATTCTCGTGAAGACGGTGAGTGATTGCTACACCATATTGGGAATCGTCAATAACATGTGGAATCCCGTTCCTGGGCGAATCAAGGATTTTATCGCTATGCCCCGGCGCAACCAGTACCAGTCCCTCCATACCACGGTGGTGGGCCCCGATGGTCGTCCCTTTGAGCTACAGATGAGGACCCATGAGATGGACAAGGTAGCTGAGGAGGGAATAGCTGCTCATTGGAAGTACAAGGAGGGGAAACTGGAGGAGGATAAGGATGACAGGCGCTTTCAGTGGTTGCGACAGCTCCTGGATTGGCAACATGAAGTCAAGGATCCCCATGAATTTCTGAGTAACCTCAAGATTGATCTTTACCCGGAAGAGGTCTACCTCTTCACTCCCCGAGGAGAGGTGGTGACACTCCCGCGGGGGGCGACCCCGGTGGACTTCGCCTATGCCATTCATACGGAAGTGGGTCACAAATGCGTGGGTGCACGAGTGAACGGACGGATTGTTCCGCTGAAATATAAACTCAGCAACGGAGAAATGGTAGAAATCGTCACCTCTGAGGATTCCCAGCCCAGTCGTGAGTGGTTGAGTTTCGTCAAAACCTCCCGTGCTCGAAGTGCCCTCAGGCGCTCGATTAATCTAAAGAAGAAGGAAGAAGCGATTGAGTTGGGGAAGAAGCTGCTTGCGAAGAAGGCTCGGAGCTACAGTCTGAGTCTGAGGAGATACAAGGACAAGCTGGAGTCTCTTGTGACTGAACTGAATTTTTCCCACAAGGACGATCTTTTGGCCGAGATTGGTTTTGGAAAGCTCTCCCCTCGCGAGGTGCTGAGACGCCTGGATCCGGAAAAAATCGAAGAGGGGGCTCAAAAGGATGAAGAGTCAAAGCTGACTCAGGTGGTGAATAAGGTTTTGAGACGTTCAGATTCCGCCATCCAGGTCAGTGGGCACGATGATGTCCTGGTCTCCCGAGCCCAGTGTTGTGATCCCATACGGGGGGAGGAGATCCTAGGCTACATGACCTCCGGGCGGGGTGTTTCGGTCCATTCCGCAGACTGCTCCAACCTTGAGAAATTTCTGTTGGATCCGGAACGAATGATCAAGGTAACCTGGACTTCGGATGGAAAGGCGGCCATCTATCCCGTTCGCCTGCTTGTTGCCACTGAAGATCGAAAGGGCATTTTGGCCGACATCACCTCTGCTGTGTCCAGCGTAAAGACCAATATTGCGAATGTGACTGCGGATATCGTCGATAATCGTTACGGGTTGATTGATATGACCGTTGAGATCAGTGATGTCGACCATCTTGACGAGGTCCTGAATTGTCTCAAGGCCATCCAGGGTGTACGGGAGATTGAGCGATCCAGGAACCTGGCAAGCCGGAAAAATCGCTGAGACCCCCTGACTCGGAGCTCCTGGTATTGACAGAAGTGGGCACAGAGTGCTTTAATTGCCCGTTTCAGCGACTTTTTTGGAGACGGAATGTCGAAGTTTTGTGAGATTTGTGGAAAGGGACCCCGCTTCGGGAATAATGTGTCTCATGCCCACAATTTGACCAAGCGGCGCTGGAACCCCAACCTGCAACGAGTTCGGGCCGTCGTCAATGGCACGGTTCGTCGGATGCGGGTGTGCACCCAGTGTCTGAAAGCCGGAAAAGTCCAAAAACCTTCCCTTGCCTGATCTGCTGCTGGTCTTCGACCAGCGCGTTCCACGTTTCGGATTTGGGACTTCGGATTTCGGATTTTCTGTCAGACGGCAGGAATCACCATCTCCTGACTCCTGACTCCTGACTCCTGACTCCTATCTTCTATCTTCATTCCTGATATCATTTCCCCTATGAACGAGGCCTATATCGTTTCCGCATGCCGGACCCCCATCGGTAAGTATTGGGGAGCACTCAAGTCATTTTCTGCCGTCCAGTTGGGAACTCTGGTGGTGCGGGAGGGGATCAGGCGGGCCGGGATTCCGGCGGAGGCCGTGGAAGAGGTGATTATGGGGAACGTTCTTTCCGCGGGTTTGGGCCAGAACCCTGCACGCCAGGCCGCTTTGGGTGCGGGATTACCCGTTCAGGTGGCGGCTTTCACGGTCGACAAAGTGTGTGGCTCGAGTCTGAAGGCTGTGATGCTGGGAAGACAGGCCATCCAGGTGGGGGATGTTGAGGTGGTGGTGGCCGGAGGGATGGAGAGTATGAGTAATGCCCCGTTTCTGCTTCCCCGAGATAGAAAAGGTCCCTCTTCGAAACAGGAGGCGCGGGACTCCATGGTGCACGACGGTTTGTGGGATGCATATGAAGATTTCCACATGGGGTGCACGGCAGAGCTCATATCGGAGAAATATCAGCTTACGCGCCAGCAACAGGATGACTATGCTCTTGATTCACACGCCCGGGCGGTTGCGGCAATCGATCAGGAGCGATTGCGAGATGAGATCGTTCCGGTGGAGGTTCAGGTCGAGGGATCCGAGCCCTTCCTCATGGAACGTGACGAGGGTCCTCGTGAGGATACTTCTGCTGCGGCTCTTTCGCAACTGAAGCCGGTTTTCAAAGAAAACGGAGTTGTGACGGCTGGAAATGCCTCACAGATCAGCGATGGTGCGGCGGTCCTGACGCTTCTCTCGGGGGACGCGCTGCAAAGGTGGGGCGTGAAGCCCATGGCCCGGATCGTTGCTTCGGTGACGACGGGAATCGAACCTTCATTGATCATGATGGCCCCTGTGGAGGCCATTCGGAAGGTTCTGGAGCGCGCCGGCTGGAGTGATTCTAAAGTGGACCTGTATGAAGTCAATGAGGCCTTTTCCGCTCAGGCGGTCGCCCTCATCAAGGAAATTCCATTGGATTCGGATCGCCTCAACGTCCATGGTGGAGCCGTGGCCCTGGGGCATCCCATTGGGGCCAGCGGTGCTCGAATACTGACCACCTTGCTGTATGCTCTCAGAAGCCGTGATTTCAGCCGGGGAATTGCCAGCCTGTGCCTGGGAGGAGGCAATGCCGTGGCCGTCGCGGTGGAACTCGTTTGAAAGCGTTCATTCGTGCTTTGTAGGGGGAGTACAGGGGCGCACGGTCGGACTTCATTTTTTTTCGCATTTTTTTGCTGTGCGACGTACATAGCCTTAGAGAACCTACCCATGATCCGGGCTGAAAAGGCCCGAAAATCCTCGTCGGGGGTATGGGTTAACATGGCGAGAATTGGTGATAATGAGACGATTAAGGAGAGGTAGCAATCATGAGTGAAGAGCGCAACAAGAAGGGATCCATTGAGATGGCTTTGACCCAGATTGAGCGGCAATTTGGCAAAGGGTCGATCATGAAACTGGGAGACCGGACCACCTTCAGTGTTCCGGTCATTTCCACGGGTTCTCTGTCCCTCGACAATGCCCTGGGGATTGGGGGGTTACCGCGTGGACGGGTGATTGAGATCTACGGCCCGGAATCGAGTGGAAAGACCACCGTCGCGCTGCATGTCATTGCTGAGGCCCAGAAGCAGGAGGGAACGGCTGCCTTCATTGATGCTGAGCACGCCATGGATGCCGAATATGCCCGCAATCTTGGCGTCAATCTTGACGATCTGCTGGTTTCCCAGCCGGATAGCGGAGAGCAGGCCCTGGAAATTGCTGAGATGCTGGTGCGCAGTGGCGCCATCGACATTCTGGTCATCGATTCCGTGGCGGCGCTGGTTCCTCGTGCCGAATTGGAAGGAGAAATGGGGGACTCCCATGTGGGGTTGCATGCCCGGCTGATGTCCCAGGCTTTGCGGAAACTGACGGGCATTGTCGCCAAATCCAACACGTGCTTCATTTTTATCAACCAGATTCGAGAAAAAATCGGCATCATGTTCGGTAACCCGGAGACGACCACGGGGGGACGAGCTCTGAAATTCTATTCTTCGGTACGTCTGGACATCCGGCGCATTGCTGCCATCAAGGAAGGAGATCAGAACGTCGGGAATCGAACCAAGGTCAAGGTCGTCAAGAACAAAATGGCGCCGCCATTCAAACAAGCCGAGTTTGATATCAATTTTGGACTGGGGATTTCTCGGGAAGGGGAACTGCTGGATCTGGCCGTTGACCACAAGATTGTCGAGAAAAGTGGTTCGTGGTTTTCCTATGGCCAGGAAAGATTAGGGCAGGGGCGTGAGAACTCCAAGCACTTTCTCCGCGACAATGCCGACATCAGGGACAAGCTGGAGCACGAACTCAAGGTGGCTCTGGGAATCGCCAAACCCCTGCAAAAGGTGGAAGCCGCTGAAGCCAGTTAAACCGGGGCTAAGCCCGTATTCTGCAGACTAGGGGCTAGATCAACTACAGACCTAAATCTTGCCTTGCCCTTTGAATAACCACAGGAAGGCCGCTGGTGTTGCCGTGAGCTGACCGGTACAGCTGGTTGAGTTGGTCCCTCGCCTCTTTGGAACTCGGTCCGTTCAACACGAAGGATTTGGCCAGAGCCAGGATGGCCTGATTCGTCCTTCCATCTCCCC